>CAZZYE010000018.1:4815-22540 GCA_964658145.1 uncultured Stigonema sp. | reverse complement strand
TTTTTGATTATCATTTTTATAAAAGACTTTGAAAAGTCAAAAAAGCACGCGATCGCACAGAATAACTTTGTATAAAAGTAAGTTCAGTAGACCGAAAACTTTTGCGATCGTTCTGGAGAACAGACTAAAACCCAGACTTTTATTTAATTATCTGTATTTTTGAATACAGTTTTTCGGTTTTTTGGGAAAAATAAATTGATAATAAAAGCTAATAGATAAACTCCAGACCTCTGGGGTCAACCGTGTATTACTTGGTACAAGGGCTTTGTTCGACTATCGTTTAGTTCGCTCCCTGAGATTAATCGAGGTTTCAACCGTTGGCTTTGGGTATTGCAGCGAACGTACATGTTTTTATACACTTATATTGAGACAATAAAGTCTTACACTGGCGTAGCCCATTCGCCTTAATCTGACGTTAGCCAAAAAAACTGGATTGACAATAAAGTTTTACCAGGGGACGCTTGCCCATTCCTTTTTTAAGGAGCGAGCGTGACAATAAAGTTTTACACCAAGTTTTTGAAAATGCTTGAGAATAGAGTCCCATCATACAAAATAAGAACGCAAACGTACCAAACTATGGATGGTTCCAGTGTAGGACTTTATTGTCTGGGGTAAGGGTTTATTGCCAAGAGTTGAACTTTATTGTTTTTATACAACACTTAGAACAAATTCTGAGAGACAATATCCAACCTTGTATTACACGGAATGAAGAACCATTTTTCCATGTAATACATGGTAGGGCGATTCGCTTCAACCGTGTATTACATCATCGCCAAGATGCAAGGTTAGGGAATATAGATTGGCGTAGACACCGTAGGCTTCGCTCTATTGGTACGCTATGTTGCCCAAAGCAGAGCTTACTTGAAGCCTAAGAGAACAAGCCGCAGAACGGGCGATCGCCTTTTCACGAAGCTGGTAAGAAAGGAAAAAGACGAGAACATGGACGAGAATTTTTTGTTTATGCTGTCCATAAAGTCACGTTGTCATTACATTCAATACATGATGATTATCGGCTTCGTTTCGGAATTGAAAGCAGCTATCGAATGAAAAATCAATGCCGAATAAAAACAACTATTAAAAACCCAACTATTAGGTTTCTATTTATGGCTTTGGCATTTTTAATTATTAATATTTGGATTTATCTGTTATGGCGTTACCTCAGTACTTTAAGAAGTAGTAGTAGAAAAGTTTTCTCTCATCTATTTACTCTTAAACAAATGCTGGAATTTTTACGTCAAACTATAGACCGCAACTATGGAGTAGTACGTGAAGTGCGTTTGACGTAGGACTGACTTGGGTTGATTCTCTTGGCAGATTCATAAGTTTCCTTTATGAATCATCAAAAACGATCAACTTTTTTAGACTCTGACCAAACTGTATCATAAACTACTCTTTTTTGACGAGCGCCAAACTTTTCGGTCTACTGAGTATGGGTGAAGACGATTGTAGAATCGCCTGGAACCAGAAATCTTGAAATCAACAACTTGACACTCCCCTTACTAGATGTAGAGTTCTGTACCATGTGTTGCCAGCTGGCAACAATATTTTTCCAACCCCTCCCAAGTATGCCTATTATTATCTGGTGTTTGTGGCATCATGTTGGTCATCAGGAAAGTTTGGGAATTGTCCGAGGCGGAATTCGTGCGATCGCCCTTGGAGTGCAATATGACCTTTATCATATCCCGACCGACTGTAAACACTTGGTGTCACCCGTTCCCAACCAGCAGGCAATGTATCGTCAGGACGAAAATCATTCTGACGATCCATGTGTCCCAGCCATGACGAGTTTAGCTGCCAGCTTACCCAGTTAGCAGTTCCCTTACTGCGGTTGTAGGAGAGTGCATACTGGGGCTTTACCATAAGGTAATTATCAGGATTGCTAACACTCGTTGTAGCGCCGCTGGGATTGCCCAATGTGAGGTGAACGCTCTTATATGATGTTGTGAGACTGGCGGAATGGTCAAGAGTTGAGTGTGAAGCAGTGGAGTCAAGATAAGGCTGCCACCATTTATGAGTGAGTACTCCTACTAAGATAATAATTGTCAGCGGTGCTTTCGTCGCGTATTTGACGGGCAATCCAGCTTTTCATGGGTCTAAGAAACAGTGGTGATGCTGCTTTTAGTTTTCCCCGGAGCAGTCCTTTGCACAAACTTGAAAAGGGGAAGATACCACACTTTTTTTATTCATCAAAGAAAAAGCGCTCTTTTAGATGTCAAAGAGCGCTATAAGCGTGTATTTTTTGTTACTGCTGTTGCTGACTGATTCGCTCTTTGCAACTCAGCCTCAAATTCCTCATCAGTAGTGCAAAGTACACCTGGTCTAGCGTAAGCGCCTATCCATGTACTTATGGAAAGCCTCCGTGTCGTTTGGGTGCGTTCTGACATAAGTCAGTAGCTCTTTATCTGGCATTTGGTCAAAATTGAGTTGAGTCATTTGATTATTACCTCCCCATTGGGAAATATCTCTACTTTTATGGTGTCGCCAATTAATACGAAAATCCGTTTAGTGCGCTTATAAGACTGTGGATCATTGGGGTGGTTGGTGATTGAAAACAATGGTCACGCTGCACCTTGGCAACAATTCTTAACACTTATCCAGGAAGGTCAACGCTCTTCACTGCTCTTTTCAGGATAGCGATCGCACTTTCCTTAGTCTGCTTCACTCAGAGCGATGCCACAGGTAGAACTTGTAGCATAGTCGTCACTCTGTCAACGACTGGTACAGTTTATTCTGGTTCAGCAACATCACGGCTTGTTGATGTACTCTGTTGTTGAGTAAAAGTATCTATTGCTTGTATTATTCCTGCGACTTGAGCTACAGGATTTGCCTTTGCTAAGGCTCCAATAATAGCATTACCGAGGTCAAGAAATTGCTTAACAATAGTCAAAATACTTTTTATGTTGTTAAGCTTTTTAACAGCATTGTTTACTTTGTCGGTAGATGCTTTAATTTTACTATTAGCATCGTCTAAATCATTGATAATTACTGTAACTTCTTTGGCATGAAGTTCACTAGCTTGTTGAATTAAATCTTCAATATTTTGAGTGATCAGAGTGATATTATTACTCAAGTCTTCTATCTTACCCTCTGGAGCCTGATTCTTTTTAAGCTCAGCAAGTCGAGCTTTAAAAATATCTCTTTTATCAATAAGTTCCATAGCACACACAAGCCTTTCTTTAGCCTGCTCAGACAAATCACTAACAGATATTTGGCTACTCATTTTTTTATTCCTATTTTATTTGTGTTGTTTTGAACAATTTGTTTGATTTTTCAGCTATCATATCTAAATCTTTTACATAGCTGTCAGCCATTTGGTGAAGCTCGGTTTTTGAAGGCATCTTTCCCTTAAAATAACTTTCTCTCAGTTTCTGATGATCGGCAGCTATTTTCTTAAGAGCGTTTACATAATCCTGACCAAGATTTTGCTTTTCAGTGATTGTTTTTTGAGTATTTCGCCATTGACTATCTAAGCTTGTTATAGCCGTTACTCCTTGTGCATCGTTAGCACCACTCGAGTTGAGAACATCTCCAATATATTCTCTGTAGTAGTCATCAAGTGCAACTTTTTCGGCTGCTAAAGCTCCGTTAATATAGTCATTAGTTATAGCTTTAGAAAGCCCTTTAATATAAGTCTGTAGATAGTCATCAGTTGAAACAATAACCATTTTCAGTTGTCTTCGGCGATATTTATTTGTTGCTATACGAGATAAAGTTTTAGTAATTTGACTACCTGCGTCAACTTGATTTGCACTGAATTTTAATAGTTTGAGAGATGATGAAATGGAATCTAGCTGTGTATTGTAATTTGTTAAATCATCTGCTGCTAGACTACCCAAAGCTTTTATGTAATCTGTTACAACTCCATTAGCATCGATTAGATTATTTTTTGCCATTAAAGGATATTTTTTGCATGACTGTTCTTGTTCCCGCCTCTTACTATCAATTCCTTGCGTTTTCGAGCTTTGTAAAATAGTATATTGGGCTATACGAAGACAAGAATCATACTCATCATCAGCTATTTTTTGAAAAGCTGCATTTGCAGTATCACCTGACTTTGCCAGATTTATAGCTGACTGTAAATCCTTGCTATCTCCACAACTACCTAGAACGAATGTCAGAGGAATTAATACTGTAAAAGTTAATTTTTTTCTCATCATAAAAGTTTTGTGTCTAGAATAAACTTGCACAAATTCAAAATGTTACTGTACTGCTCTTATAAGCAGCCTTATTCGATTAACCATTTAACTCATACATGTACATGTCCACTGAATAAACGTTTAGCTTGTTAAGCTAACCTTCCCTCTTGCTTTATTTATAGATGTAAGCTTTTTGAGCTTATGCACTTAGAAGCGTACCTTCTTTGAAATCTTTCTGTTTAGTTAATCTGAACTTCCCCCTATACAGATGTACTAAATGCAAATAAAAAGCTTGTATTGAAAGCAATACAAGGATTTGTCTTCAAGCATCTGTACCTACGTAATTTAAGAATTCCTTTAGAATTAAGAGGGAAATAAAACAATGGTCACGCTGCATCTTAGCAACAGTTCTTAACTCTGTTGCAGGAAGGTCAACGCTCTTCACTGCGCTTTTCAGGATGGCGATCGCAACATTTGCTTCCCGGCATGTAGTATATCTGTAATTCTAGTGTAAGGGGGATGCGTTTCCGTAAAGGAGGGCGATCGCACTCTTATTGGGAGTCCGGACATATTCCTCATAAGTCGTCAGAGCTTAACCTTCCCAATTGACTGGTCATCACTTCCGACAATTCCAGTAGCAGCTATACCGCAGTGTTGATATATGGCTTACATAACTTTATACGCAGGAGTCACAGACTGTCGATGTGTGTTCCGCACAGTCTGGTTATAGAAAATGGGGAATAGGAACTAGGAACTAGAAAATGGGGAATGGGGACGCTTGGACTAGAAAATGGGGAATGGGGACTAGCGAACTGTATGGCAAATTGTAAACTTTTGTAAAGAGCGATCTTTGGAGTGCGTAGGCGCAGCCCGCCGCAGGCATCGCCTAACCATCTGTGCGACCCAACTGACCCAACGGCTTTCTTTTCACCAAGAGCGATCGCCCACATCGGTTTCACGCTTTTTCGTTTTCAGAGTGCGAAAAGCAATAGACATCTCCAAAATAGAACCGTTCTGTGGTAAAAGAGTAAAAAATTATCTTTTGTACCACAACAATATGAGTGATATACTGAGTTACATTCAAAACAACCCTCAAGAAACACAACGATTAATAGGTGTCAAGTATGAGCAACTAGAGCAACTAATAAAGCAAGCGATCGCCTTACACACTGAAAAGCAGCAGGAAATAGAAACTCATATAATTAGGATTATAAATAAAGGTGGTGGTCGGAAAGAAAAAACAACTACAGAAGACCAAATTCTTTTAACATTAACATATTTAAGACATATGACAACGTTTCAATTATTAGGTATACAGTTTGGAGTCAGTGAATCAACCGCCAATGATACATTTAATTACTGGCTTACAATTTTACAATAACTCTTACCATCAAGTTTACTAGAACAGGTAAAAAAAACGCTCTTTGTTATGACATAGTTCAGGAAATTTTGACTGATTATGAACTAATAGTTTGAAGCTGGTAACAGCCAAGAGAAAGACCAGGAGAGTATAAAGAGCAGCAATATTATTACTCTGGCAAGAAGCAAACTCATACATTTAAAAATAAAATTACTGTGTTGCCTGATGGTCAAGATATTGTTGATATAATCGCGGGAAAACCCGGAACCAAAAGTGACGTAATTTTGTTCCGTGAAGGCAAGAATGGCTTTGATAAAAATCAAAGTTTTCAAGGAGATAAAGCTTATATTGGAGAACCATTAATGAAAAGTCCGACGAAAAAGCCGAAAAATGGAGAACTAACAGAATCACAAAAAAAGAGAAATAAAGAACTGGCTTCTGACAGAATATTTGTCGAACATTTAATTCGGATGTTAAAAATAAGACGAGTTGCATCTGAAAGATTTAGATTAAATCCAAGTAAATATGAAATAATAATTATGACGATATGTGGACTTGTAAGATTCCGAATAGGAGCGTTAGTCTTATAAATATAAGATAGCGCGATTTTTCCCTGACTAAAATTCGCGTGCATAGAGACTTATTTTTACCTTATTATCAACATAAACTGTCTCAAAGCCTTATTTTTGCGTTGAGAATGGCTGATATTTGCAATTAGCGATCGCCCATCGAAAGCCAGTCAGAGAGAGGCATTGGTATTTTTCGGAGATGTCTAATGCTTGTGCTATGCAGAGTGGAGCGACAACACGCCCCTCATTGCTAGATGCGATAAAATACTGTCATAATTTATCTGTCATTCATTAAATGCACTGCTGTACAGTCGGAAATTAAATTACTGTCATGGCTTCACCTCAATTTAGCGTCCGACTCCCAAAAGAACTGGATGAACGGCTGAATGCATATGTCAAGGTTGCTGGTACAACGAAAACCAAGGTCATGCTTGATGCTCTAGCACATTACTTAGGCTGCGCTAATGATGTGCCGTTGATACGCAGAGTTCTGGTAAATCGGGTATTGCGTATCCTTATAGTATGTATTCTCTAGCAATCCTTTGAGTCGCTTCCATTTCCAATATAGTTCCGTTGTATTTTTCTTCTTCTCCGTTTAATTTCCTGAGCAACTCTAGGAATCTCGATCCGCACTGGAACAAAGCGATTAGTAGGCTTCCTTTATCGAAAGCTACTTCCCTGATATTGGTACCTGAAACCCAAAAATGTTGTTGATCTGTATGAATTTCATAACTTCCACTGGAACTTGCTTTGATAATGCTGAAAGATTGGTTGTTGGATAAATCAGGGATGGATGAGAAGCACAATTTTGGAACCAAGTAGTCCAAGTCGTCCGACAACTCGACACGATGGGTTTCGCTGACAATAGTTACAAACCCTGACAATTCATCGTTCTCCTTCAATTCAGACACATACCATTCAATTTCTGCCTCGTTCAAGTATGCGCCATCTTTCCCTTTAACCCAGAATGAAACATCAATGTTCATTGTTTCCTATTTGAGAATCTGTTCATTACTACATGTACCCCAATACTTTTCCGATGCTTTATGTAATGTACCCCAATACTTTTCCAATGCCAACCATATCAAGCCCGTCAAAATGAACTGTTCCTGGTGTTCCTTGCTCTGGAAAGAACTGAGAAATTCTGTAGTTGTTTCCGTTGGGGTTGTTAATTCTAATCCGAGCTTGCATACCTCCAACACCAACGTTCACGTTGGACGTAGCACCTGGTACTGGTGGATTGCCTGGGGCAGTAGGAAGAGCTAACAAAACTGTTTCCAGATAGGTTTGTATGTTAGCAGCTGTGGTATTAGGGTAAGGCCATAATGTTTGCCCATCTGCCATGTTGATGTTGCGATAGTTGAAGACAAAAGTTTGATCCCTGTGTCTTTCATTGTAGTGTTTGTAATCTGCGATAAGATTGGCAGGATGAGGATATTTTGCAAGTATAGCAGGCGTTGCAATTGGAGCGATGGCTGGCGCTGTATTCTGAAGAAAATACGGCAAAGCTGTGTGCATATTTGTAAATTTTGCGGCGTTTCCACCAGCAGCAGCCAAGAATACGCCCGCTTGGTTGGGATTACCAGCATTTCGGTTAAGTAAATCTACCAGTGACGAAGCTTGCGCCACGCCGCCAGCCTGGGAAATATAATGTGTAATATTGCCCGTATTCGCTGCGCCTGCGGCTTGAATCAGATTTCTGAGCGTGACTACATTTGCCATTCCTAGCAGGGGAATGAGCGTGAAAAGATGATTGGCATGTTCACCTGTGGTGTCCGTAATCAGGTTACGTAATGCCAGAAAATCGCCGCTGACAAGGGGAATCAGGATTTTCAGAACTGCCACATTATCAGCACCAATGGACGTTATCAGGTTATAAAGAGACGATCCATTATCTGCGCCACCCATGAGGTTCAACAGTTCCAGAATATCAGTGTCTGAGACTCCTGTTGCTCTCAGATTGTTTAGGTGGCTGGCCACAGGCACAAGTTTGGCTATCTGATAAATTTGTTCAGCTTCGGCAACTGTATTTGCCAGATCAGACGCAAGGTTTTTTGCGATTGCATTCCCACGAATATGTCCGCTACGAAACCGCATATTGTCAAGTTTGTTTAATACACGCTGAATAGTAGTATTTGTAAGGAAATTCAAACTCACTTTTTCCAGGGAAACCCCGATAGGCTTATCGTGAACATTCAGTGTTTTCTTCTGCCTAACCTCCTGTGTCTGCTGTGATTGCCTCACCGCCCCCCCATTCTGCTGCACAACATGAGTTAACTCATGGGCAATCAACTCCTGTCCTCCTCGACTACCTGGGTCATATTCACCCGAACAAAAGAACACATCCTGCCCGGTAGTAAAAGCCTTTGCCTGTATCGATTGATTCAACTGGTCAGCCTGAGCATCCGTATGAACCTTCACCCCACTGAAATCAGCCCCAAATGCCTGCTCCATCGGTTGTCGGATATTATCTGCAAGTGGTTGACCACCGCTCCTTGCCTGTTGGATGGAAGTTTCCAATTCAGGTGTCGCAGTCATACCACTCGCACTAGGCTGAAGCTGCACCATCGGCTTCATCTGAAGTTCTTCCTCTTCTTCTATGATCTCCTTGATCTCCTTTCGTTGGATTGTGTCTACTTCTGACTTCATTTGAAGCTCGTCTTCTTCCGACACTTCCTCTTGCTGAAGATTTTCATGGGACTGCTGAGTACATGGTGCATTAATCTGTTTGACAACTTGGGAAGCTACCCTATCTGCTTCCTGCTCGTATTTATCCCCAGGCACACCAATCGTCAGCTTGGCTTGAATATGTGTTCTAACATCTGCTATTGATGATGGTGTGGCATTACCCCATTTCTCAAATAGGCTTCTTCTAATAACATCCCGTTCTTCTTTACTAGGAATACTGGATGATTTCACTTTTGGTGATAATTTTGAGTCTGCTGGTGTCTGTTGTTCAGTTAAAGGCGGAACAATTGGGTTATGTTTCTTCTTGCTTGAGGATTGCCCAAACGATTTTTGTACTCGTTCGTATGCCATATTTTAAAAAAACTTTAAAGTCAGCAATTAAATGATGTTTTCATAAAACATTTACCACTGTCAATTAGACTAAGGTCGAATTTTTCATTTGTTTCTACCTTGGTTTTGAGTTAGAGTATTGCACTAGTCATCTCCATCGGTATAAATGGGGGAATAAGGAGATAAGTAAATCAAGCGTGTGCCCTTTTGTGCAATCAATTCATGAATTCCGTGTTTCAGCCAACCCAAGGAAGTACCAAGTAGCGATGTCATAGGTGCGCTACCAAGTAGGAGCCACAAGAGCGATGTCTACCACAAGCCGCAGAGCGTCTACACACGTCCAAAGTTGCCCCACCAAGAGTGATCGCACTCCCTACCTCACACCCGATCCTCTCCCTAAAAGAGTTGTCAGGCGCTTTGCGCACTCTACTCCATCTTGCTCTCAACCACATCACGAGCAGCAGGAACATTATCAAGAAAATGATACCCCGTTAGTCCTTCCAATGTCTTCACACTAACACGATAAGCCCTCCAGTCATAATTTATCCCTTGCTCCCAACGGCACATTAACCGCAATAACACGAGTATTCGCAGTCACACTACTCCCAGGACGGTCTAACACAACAACCACTTTCCAAGTCGTTTGAGGAATCGTCACCTGACCTTTAAGTGTACCTTGGCTACCGTATGGTCCCGCAATGATGTAAAGTTCCTTGCCTCGCTTCGCAAGTGTGCGACAATATTTCTCCAACCCTTCCCAAGTGTGGCGATTATTATCTGGTGTTTGGGGCATCATGTTGGTCATCAATAAGGTTTGGGAATTATCCGAGGCTGAATTCGTGCGATCGCCCGATGGAATGACATGACCTTTATCATAACCAGAGTGAGTTATGCACCTCGTTCATTTAATCGGAATCTTCTAGCGAGAGCGTTTCGAGATCAGGGTTGTGCTGTCGATTAACTTTGGTTTGATTGAAGCTGTTCTGGAGGAACTGCTCTAATTAACCATTCTGGTAAACTTTCAGATTGTTGTGTAATTCTTCTGTTTTCAATAGTTAGTTTTATTTGATGTCCTAAGTTTGTTGAGTTGTCAAATATAACAGCATTGTCTGCAAGTTGAAGTGCAATTGGTAAATTTGCCAGACTACGTTTATAACGGTTAGCTTAGGTACAGATTGACTCTTCATTTCTATAATTTTTCTGGGAAAAAGAAAACAAGAATCTGGTTTCTTTTTCTGACTTTTATACTTATTCTATTCTAGCTTATTAATAATTTCTATTCCTTGATTTGTGTATTTATACTCGAAACGTTGTCCAAGACTAGTTTCCATGATTAATTTATTATCTTCTTCGTAGAAAATAGGATTCCCTTTCGCTTTATGTTCAGTAATTTCTCGTTGGACTCCTGCTTGAGCATTTGCTTCTATAAGCGTTGCCCATTTAGTCCAAGAGTGATTTGATTTTGACATTGGAGAATTCTCGTGGCTCATAAGATTTCGTAGAAAAGTTCTACTTTTATTATCCATCGTTAACATTGTGGTGTGTGCAAGTTTTCCCCGCATTGTGCGATCGCACTGCAGGCAAGGCGAAAGTCCCGAAACACACAGGGCAGTAGCTTCATGCGATCTCACCCTTTAACAGTTTCAGAAGCACAAGTACTGACCAGGTTGTCTAAAGAATTTATACGTGATGCCATCTCTGATGGCAGAAGCTGGTGGATTAAAGAGTGCTGACCGCCTCATTCCTTCACGCTCGTAGTATGTTATGGGGTATGAGCGATCGCTCTGTGCAGACAACTGATTGCGCCGTCTTTTTTAGAGCTAAACTTGGACTTCAAACGCTCCAATATCGGCTCTACCATTGCTCACACGAGGAAACCCGCGCTGATCAGTAGTGGGGTCAGTATCTAGCACGGTTGGATCACCTGCATCAATTGCGGGACTGTCTGGAAGGAGGGCTAAAGTTTGGGTGGGGCCACCATAGAAGTCTAAAGGAGCAAGGCGGGGGTCAATCGGGTTATCGCTAGTACCGTTATGTCGGTGTTTGTAGTCAAGGTAGGAGATGATAAATCCATAAAAAATGACTCTTGTAATTGGGGTCAAGGACAATAAAGATCCACTATGACAAATTTCTGCAACTCAAAATTTTTAAGGCTTTTGATTCCCGATCAGGCACATTTAGGAGAATTCAAATGCCCCAATATCGGCTCTACCACCGCTGACACGAGGTAACCCGCGCTGGTCGGTGGTGGGGTCAGTGTCCAGTATAGTTGGATCGCCTGCACCAATTGCTGGACTATCGGGGAGGAGGGCAAATGTCTGTGTGGAACCACCATAGAAGTCTAAGGGAGCAAGTCGGGGGTCAATCGGGTTGTCGCTTGTGCCTACTATGTCTCCTTGGCTGCCAAATCCGGTACTGCCTGTGCTGTCTCCAATCAGGTTGTAGCCAAAGCTAGTGAATTTGCCAGACACGTCGGGGTTGACACCGCCCGTCATAGAGAGGTTTTGAGCGATAATTGTATTCCGTACCATAGCAGAGCTTATAGTACTACTGTACACACCTCCATAATTCTTCGCTTGGTTGAGGGTGACGGTACTGAACAGCACCGTCAAGGTGCCGTCGTTAGAGATGCCGCCACCGACGCTGCTGTTGATACCGACTACACTGTTACCGCTGATGGTGCTATCGATCACCTTTACTGTTCCACTGTTGTTAGCTATGCCACCGCCATCACCGTATGTTTTGCCGACGCTGTTACCGCTGATGGTGCTATTGTCGATCTCAACGGTGCCGCCGTTGTTAAATATAGCGCCGCCGACGCTAGTATAGCCGTTTGCCGAGTTGCCGCTGATAGTGCTATTGGTGATAATAACAGTACCAGTGCTACTGTTATAGATGCCGCCACCATCGTTGCGGTTGGCGGACATGCTACCGGAAAAATCACCTTTGGCGGAGTTGCCGTTAATGGTGCTATTGCTCACAACAAGATTGCCATCGTTATAAATACCGCCGCCGCTAGTGAACAAACCGAATGAGATGTTGTTGCTGAGGGTACTGTTGCTTATAGTCAGCATTGCGCCGTTAAAGTTAGCAATGCCACCGCCACTGGCTGAATTCTGATCACCAGAATTATTGCGAATAATGCTGCTGCTGTCTAGAGTGAGGATACCCCTGTTCAAAATACCACCACCGCTGCTTAAAAGACCACGGCTGTCTCTTTGCGCGTTGCCATCAGCAACAATCAATCCCGATACAGTTACCGTTGCACCTGTCCCAATCTCAAACACCCGCGAGGCATTGTTACCACTCACCGTCACCAAATCCCCGCCCGTTAACGGGTCACGTGGGGCAATAATGTCTAAGTTGTGGGTGATGTCTAGTTCTGTGCCACTGAGGGTAATAGTCTGCTGATTGGAAAATAAGGAGCGGTCAAAAACAATCAAGTCCTGTCCGTTGTCCGCATTCGCTTGATTAATAGCATCTCGCAGCGTGATGACACCTGAAGACGGGTCATCCACTGTATAGGCAATACTGTTCACCACAATTATGCCTGTGGGGTTTACGTTAATGGTTCCATTACCAAGCAAGTCTTGCACATTATCCCCGAATACAGGTGTTAGGAGTGGGTTTGTAGTAGGACTAGGAGATGATAAATCCATATATTTAAGTTTTGTAATGATAGTCAGTCACAATCTCAACTGTTGCCCTGATTAGAAAAACTCTACAACTAAAAAGTTATTAGAATGTTATTGTTAGGTTAAAATATTTTACACAACTGCAATAATCACTGGTAGCAAATGGGCATATCCCAACATCCGATTTGTGTACCCTACGATCGTAGACTACATCAACTAGCTAATCATAGTTGATGTAGTCTACGATCGCCCAAATATTGACGCTTGCTTTTAATCGTCTGGCGATCATCTCTAGAAAGACATTTCCGTTTTAAAATAGCTGCATTTGAACAACTTCAAATTCCTTAACATTATCAATATTCGATAGCGAAATCCCCAACAGACGAATATTGCGGTTCTCCAGTTCAATGCCTTCAAATAGTGTCTTTGCTATTAGGATAATCGCACTCAACTCGTTGATAGGGAAGAGTGAAGTTTTACTACGTGTAATTTGCTGGTAATTAGAGAACTTCACTTTCAAGGTCAAGGTACGACCTGAAGTCTGGTGTCGGTCGAGGCGTTGAAAGAGTACTTGAGCAATTTGTTCTAATTCCAATAACATAGAAGTGCGAGATCTTAAATCTTGAGCAAACGATGTTTCAGCACCAATCGATTTACGAATGCGGTTAGGTTGCACTACCCGGTCATCCTGCGCCCTGGCAATTTTGTAGTAGTACTGCCCTACTTTACCAAAATGCTGGATTAATTCGGTGAGCGATCGCTCTTTTAAATCTACACCAGTGTGAATGCCTAAAGAGTGCATTTTGTTAGCAGTAACCTCTCCAATACCGTGAAACTTCTCAATCGCTAACTGTTCTACAAAAGCAATTGCATCTTCTGGCAGAATTACCGTTAGTCCATACAAAGACGACAATTGGCACAACTGTTCGTAACCACTTTTTGTATCGAACAGTTTCCAGAATTTAGACTTGAGTTCACGTGCGAGTTCTGCGCTGGGAGAATCTCTATAAGCTAGTAGCGATCGGTAGTAATCCCAAAATTCGTCTAAGAATTCATCTAAAAGTTTTTGATGACAAGCAACCATTGGACTTAATTTTTTATAATGCCGTCCAATGGCTTTTTTGGTCGGCAATAATGTTGGCACAGTGCGTGCAGGCATAAATCTAGGTTTTATCAGGCGACCAGAGATGTGGTTCGCAATCTGGGCTTGCGAACCTTTTTATTTTTCTCGGCTACCCCAATTTATTGAGCCGATACCAATTTTTAATAACACACCACGTATGAAACCACGAATTCTAATTCCGGTGGTAACAGTCGCTGTTGTGTGCAACACATTTTTTTCACCCAGAGTTCAAGCAACCTCGAACTACAACTACAAGCCAGGTGAATACGTCGTTATTGTTCACGGTCGTTCTCCGAATGGACGTTACTCAATCGCCTCGCATGGTGAGGGCGAGTTTGGCTACGACAATTTTCACCTTTATTTGATGGATGCGAAGACAGGAAAAAAAATTGGTCTACTCGAATTCGTCAAAGGTACACTTGATACTGGTGCCAGTGCCTTTTACGCCTCATGGTCAGCAGACTCAAGCTCTGTCTCCATCAATTATCGAATTGATAGACACGCTGCTGTAATGATTCGCTATTTTATTAAAGGCAGGCGTGCCTATATTATCAGTGGACCAACACCAGTTGACAAACTGAGGCAATAAGCGCGAAGCGTCATCTCCACTGGCAGAAGAAATTAAGCAAATTGCTGAGGGAGCGCTCTCAATTTTAGTATATTTGCAGTGGGGCATTCCCCCTGTCATCCATCGGGATATTAAACCAGAAAACATTTTGGTGGATGACCAACTCAACGTCTATCTAATTGACTTTGGGATGAGTCGCCTTGGTAGTGAGGAAATATCTCTTAGCAGTGTATTCAGAGGCACTCCTGGTTTTATGCCACCTGAGCAAATGCGAAAACCTACAGAAGCTTCTGACCTTTATGGTCTGGGTGCAACGCTGATTTGTCTGCTTACAGGCACGAATTCAACTGCGATTCAGGAGTTGACCGATGATGATGACCCCTATAAGATTAATTTCCGTCATCTACTACCCCAACTGAATCTGCACTTTCTTAACTGGTTGGAATTGATGGTACAACCAAGTCTCAAAAAACGCTTTACCAATGCAAAAACGGCTCTGGAAGCTCTGCTCCCGCTCGATGTCATCCCATCATCGACACTACCTATAGTTGTAGCAAAACACAAAGACTCGTTCAAAAATAAATTGCTGGTAGGTGCTGTCCTTGTGTTCGTGGGGTTAGGGGGATATGGGTCTTGGCTTAAACTTAACTCGTCCGACGCCGAGGCTTACTACAACCGAGGGCTAGCTTATAACCAATCTCTCAAACTTAACCCGTCCGTCGCTGGCACTTACTACGGTCGAGGGAATGCTTACAAAAACAAGGGCAGTAAAAACCTGGCTGTAAAAGACTTCAAGAAAGTCCTGGAATTAAATAATGATGTAGAATTAAGCCAATTTGCCTCTAAAGAACTACAAGAGTTGGGCACGAGATAATGGCTCTTTTGTGTAAGCAGCCAAGATGGATACAGTACCCTAGGTAGTCAAAATCCTAAACTTTTAATTGTTGGTCGTACTTCAAACGCCAAACAAGAGCGATAAAAACAAACGTCAAATTCCCACCTTTCATCCTATTAGCACTAGCAGGAACTGGATTATCCTTAGCAACCATGCTGCTTTATTCACCTCTCAAACAGCGTAGGTTAATTGCCAAATACCGCCAGTCAGAGGAACGTCTAATCAAACCATGAGCATCTAAAAGCTTCTGGAATCTCCCTCTCCCTTGGTGAGTCGCCTCTTTAGGTCTACGGACAGCAACTTTTGACACACACTCCAGCAGAGCAGAGCGCCTAATCTAGCCCTACACTGCCGCAAATAAGTGCGATCGCCACAAAGATTGTCCAACTGCATGACGTGTGGTGTGGGATTTTTGAAAATATGAATGATTAGGGTAAGTGTTCTTCAAACCTCTGGGGGTCAAGTGGGGTACAAGTCAAGGATAGTTCTATGTACCCCAAGTAGCACCCATGAATACCCCATATAGGGGTTATTTTTTGAAGAAATTTTATAAAGAATTTGGGTTACACTTGACACCCACTTATACCCCACGGGTTATTCAAATGCTTGATTTACTGTTCTTTTTCTCCAGATTAGCACAATTTTTGAGATAAGTATACCTTAATCATCAGGGCGGGAGGGAATGGCATCCGGAGCGTAGGCGTTGGCGTAGCCTCTCCAAGAGTTGTCCGCCGCAGGCATAAGAGGCAATCATGCGTAGGCATAGCCCGCCGTAGGCATCACTCTGCATAGTGTAGTCCTAGATGCTATGCCTACGCACGAAGGCACAGGCAAGGTTACTGTAGCTAGCTAGCTAGTAACCTGAAAAAATAAGTATCGTTACTTACCCCTTCAGAATCGCCTATAAGGGGCTTGTTTTTTTGTGGTGGGGTGATTCATCCTCACAAAAGTATGGTATAAATTAGAGTAAGATAGCATATTACGTTAATGTGACAAAAATCCCCTGAGCGATCGCGCCAAACTTGAATTTTTAGTGAATGCCAGGGAGAAACACGAGTGAACACGTTAATAATTAATAAAATTAGGAATTAGCCCTAAAAATGTGAACAAACATATCTGTAGCGTCTGGAAAAATTCGCTCTTCCACAATGCGATAGCTTGTATTTTCAATCTTGTCTAGAATCGATTCGAGAGCTTTCCTCGAAAAAAATGTCGAGTGACCTACTTGTTCATAGTTTAAGTAGTTTAGTTTTGAAAAATCGACTTCACTAATTAAATTGAATAGAATGTGACCTGAGCTACATCGAACCATTTTCTCAATAAAATATTCGACGAACTCTTGATAATTTCGCACTCGCGATACAATAACTCCAAGGGCTACAACTATAGTAAAGGGTTGCTTTGGTCTGAAGCAATCGCCAATAAAATTCTCTCTGATGAACTCATACTCTGGATAATTACACTGCGCTACATCTATAAACTCCTGAACTAGATCAAGTCCTAGATAGCGATTTATTTTGACTTCAGGATAACTGTTTTTCAGAAAAGGTAATAATTCTCCTTTACCGCATCCAATATCTAGAATGGAAACTGTCCTGCGAATAGGAATTCCATCAAACAGTTTAGAATAAAATTGAAAATCCTTTTTACTGTTCCGCTCACCAAGACTCTTAGCAGAATTTATTCCATCTTCGGTGATTTTATTCTGATAGCGAGAACAAATAATCAGTCCGTCTTGTGACCACGCTTCGATCAAGTTAGATTTCATTTCAGCACATTGTTTTTCCAAAATTTCTGTTGCGAGTTTTACAAGACAGCAAAGCGATCGCCCGAGCGTCCTATCTCCAAAATAACCTAGGCACGTGCGAGAAAAGCCCGACCATCCCAGCTATCCTTCAGCTCGCTCTCCTACAAGGAAAGGACGCGAATTACAAAGACGACCCCAGGAGCGATCGCCCGTCGCTTGCGCACATTTCAAAGCTTTTCGCCCTCTTTCTTGAATTCTAGTTCTACTCTGCACCTTCGCTCTCGCCTCGCCTAACATGAAAGTGCAGATTGGCGTTAAGTCTCATTTTGGTCTGGCAGACGTGAGCGCTTTAATAACTTAAAGTCATCAGGTAGTTGGTCAATTCGCTCAATACCCAATTGATGAAACACAACTTTTAACTGTGCAAGAGATAGCCCGTCGTCAGGGATATCTTCTACTCCAAGGTGCATCGAAGAAGCCAAGGTTTTTAGCGAGACGCCTAATTCACGAGCAAGTGCTAGAGCATTGTCCAATCGTGGTGTTTTTCTACCACTTTCCCAATCACCAATAATCCGAATGCCCACACCCAGTTTCTGACTTAGTTGTGGCTGCGTTAATCCAGCTCTCTCTCTCAGCATTTTCAAGTCCGGTTGTTCGTCGTTTGATTCTGCGTT
>CAZZYE010000018.1:0-4805 GCA_964658145.1 uncultured Stigonema sp. | reverse complement strand
TAGCATTTTAGTGCTAGCACTTTAGTGCTTAATAAAAAGGTTGTCTGGCACTAAAGTGCTAGCTATAGACCATAACAAAGACACAACGTTACACGAGCGTGCCTCCAATAAAGGAGCATGTCTTAGTGTCGCATAATCGGGAATTTTGTCACGTACAAACGCAAAATTAAGGAGATTTTTTGGAAGAATCCACACCTTACCGCATAGCACTTACTCAGTGGGTAATTGTTCACTGGCATTCGCCCACAGAAAGGACTGTTGTTCGTCGCTTACGGTTGTGCATCGCTAATCAAAAATGGCGTTATCAATCAATATTGGCGATCGCCAAGGTAAAGGTTATGCCACCTTCTCCTAATGCCTGCCTCAATAATTTCAATGATTTCTAAACAAACCTGAGAACCACATCACTGTCGATGTTGGGGCATGTGGGGGATGATTATGTCAGCAAATCAGCTTTATGCTGACGTAAACCCTATGTCTGACACAGAAAAAGTTTCAAGCGATTAATTTAATAAAATGCTGTGCTAGCTTGGTAGGCAGCAAATGTGGGAGAATGCGCGGTATGAATGAGATTAGTAAAGTTCGTATAGAAGCACCATTAGAGGTTCTAGAATCGTGGCTTTGGTTACTTGAACTAATGCACGACAAAGGAATCATCACCATAGTCAAAAAACCAACAAAACTTCGTATAAGTCGTAAAAGGGGTATTCCACCAGCTTATTTTGAAATTAAGCTCAACAGGAAACCCGAAGCTTAAAATTAGGTTTGCCCACACCCACCCCATGCCAAGTATTGTTCGGTGCGATCGCCCGAAGTAGAGTTCCGAATTTGATAAAGATTCGCGCTTCATTCTTAAGTTCATGTTCCATAGCAACGCCTATCAATGCGACAGTTAATATTCTCACTCGCAGGTGCGATCGCCCTCTGCACAACACTCACCAGTTGCAGCACCCTGACCACCGACCAGTATGAAGCAACAGCACTTACTAGGTATACGAGCGCAAGTTAAGTACGCTAACGACTTAATTAACGCTCGCATCACCGCGCTTTGAAACCTTTGCTACTACCGAACTACTTAATCGTAATGGCAACAAACCAGACAAAGCAGTCACAGGTCCTGATGACCGGGGTTTATGGTGGTCTGCTCTACCGCCGCGACCGACCGTTGATGAAGTGGAACAACGGAAACACCGGACTTGAAGCAAGCAAGCCCGAATTGTTAAAATCTGTGGAGTACAAGCTGACATATGGAGTAGGCGAACAACAAAGAACTTTACCCACTAACTATGATGACGAACGACAGGTGGTGAAGGCATATCCGTCGCGTACTCCTTTACAGTTGACCTTGGGAGTAGGCGATAACTCAGTTGAAAAGGCACCAAGCACTAGGCTCTTGAGGAAAACAGTTCTAGCTTGATTTGGGGTGCGCCGTTTTACTTTTTTTCGGCAATAAATATTATGAACGACAAAAAAGAAATCCTTGCCAAAAACATAAACGAACGCTGCATTTTGATGGCTCGCAGCGAAGCCGACGCAGCGTGTGGGTGTCCCCAGTTAGGTGAGGAAATATACAAAACATGGACTGAAACTATGGATGCATCTAACCCGGATGATTTCGACATTTCGGAATTAGTACGGGAGTTAAGCGATAAATATCAAGTTGCTCTTGAAGTCGTTGATGATCTGTTGGAAGAAATTCGACAAATGATTTTGAACTATGATGAGCTAATTAATAGGGTGTAAGACTCTCGACAAGGCAGACAGAAGTGCGGACGATCGCTCTTCAACTCCCGAACGTACTTGAATAATTGCATTCCTCAGTACTTACGCTCAAAGGTGACCGGGGGAGCGATCGCCAATGAAGCCTTTGAAGAGATTCGACGCCAAAACACAGAGGTACTGCAATACTGCTCAGGCAAGAGAAACAAGATATTGGCTTAAACTTGAACCATGAATCGGGCGACAATGAAAGAACCAACACTAAAATAGCTGAGGGCGACTTATATAGCCAACTACTGGCTCACTGAAATGTACCTGCCCATTTAGCCGTGGAGTGAAGGTGAATAGTTACATGGCGGGCGATCGCACTCGCCGGACGTGGAATTTCATCTCGTTGTGTACCAAAAATTCGCCGATACTAAATTTATAGATACTTTACATACAACTTACTAGGAGTAGAGACAAAGAATAATGAATGCTACACAGGCAACAAAAGTTGGTAAGGCTTTTTACTATCCCTATATTGAAATTCAGGATATAAACTGGCTAAAACAAGCTTTGCTTTACTGGGATGGACTTCGGCGAATAGTACCACCTGATTATTCGCCCAATGACAGTTTCGATGTCTGTCAGGTCATTGATACCGGATTTTTGGAGAACACATCTCCTGAAAATTATCGTCAAGCTGCTTCAGAAAGATTTTTGCAGCAGTTTAAGCCCCTAGGCAGCAAATCTATTTTGTCGCAGGTGGAACAACTTTTAAGCTACGACTCCGTTTCTCAAAAAAATTTTTTGCTCTCAGAAACAGATTTTTTTTCTCACGACGCAGAAGAGTTTCTAGGAATTGATTTTTGGGACATCAACAACTTGCGTAATTTAATTCCTGTCGAAAATTTATACGAAGGACAAGCAACTGATGAAGTTTTTAAGATACTAGAATCGTTTAGACTGGCAAATAAATCTGATGATGATACGAGTTATGAAGTTCATGCATTACTAGGTGGCTTTTATAGAATGTGTTTAGCTACTGAAATGAGTGAAAAAATTGGCATATCTCTTGTAACTGATTCTTACCATTATAAAAAGTGCGTCGAGTATTTATCATTTGGAGAACCCCTTATTAATAATCCTTCAGACGATCAATTTGGAGTCTTAGTAGAGTTAGGTATAGAGTTTCCTACATCTCAGTTTCTTGAGCAAATTCCTCTCTCAGAAATTATTAAGTTTCATAATCGACGTAAAGATGAAAGAAAGCGATTTCGTGAGGCAATTGAGTCAACCATAAGTGGTGTAAAAAGCATTAGCGATCCATATGCTTTGCAAGATTACTTTAAAACTAGAAAAGATGAAGTTCAATCTGCGTTTCAGGAACACCGTAGAGCTCTCACAGACTTGAATATTGACTCTTTTAATAGCCTACTTAAAGTTAATGTTCCTACTACAATTACTGCGACAGTAGCAGCAGGATTGGTAGCTGCTCCTATAGCTCCGGTTATTGCCGGAGTGGGAATTACTGTAGGTCTTGTCACATGGTGGACTGAAGTGAGTCGAAAGACTAAAGATGCTAACAAGTCTCCTTGGCACTACCTACTTTCTATCAAAGAACTTACTCCTCCTCCGGAAGCTACCCCTATATATATGTATCCATTATTTTAGGTACTTCTGAAATTAACGTCACATTAATTACTGTACGTTCGCTCATTTTTGAAGGGTGAGAGGAATAAAAGCCTTATTGTCCAAGGAGAAAACCTGATTCTGGATCTGATTGTACTAGTACCATGTAATACATGGCGGAAGCTAAAGCGGGTTAACGGTGTATTACATGGGAAAAGGAGAGCGAGAAATCCCGTGTAATGTATGGTGAGGAATTGAGTTCACTTAGGGACTATTACATGCATCCTGGTTTCTGTGTAATACATGGTTAAACTAGCAATTTAGGGTTAAACTTACGATGTAATACACGGACGAAGCTGATGTTGAAACGGGATATTCAAGGAAAATTTGCGTTCAAAGACGACGATTATCGTCAAGTCCGCTCTTTAAGATTGACGGATGAAACGTGGAAGGCTTTGGGTATTACGGCTGAATGCTTTGGGTGTACCCGGGCTGATTATTTATCAGAGGTTGTGAAGAACAATGCTCAGCCAAGTATTACACGGAATCACCAGTCGGTAAGTCTTGCCAAAACTACTGTTTTAGAACAAGCAACCACCGCACCCTCTACCGTACCCTCCACGCTACCCCAAATGGCAACACTTGAAACTTTACGTAACCAAGTTTTATTAGAATTAAAGTTAGGTAAGCAATCTCCAGGCTACAAAGCAGCACTTAAGGCTCTCAATCATTTTATTGCGCTACTGACTAGCTAGTATACACAAGAGTCCTTTTTCGTTAACATGAGCGTGAGGGGAAAACAGTGGAAATAAGTTCCGAGCGAATAGACGATATTCCCCTGATAGTGGAATGGCTCAAACAGATAGAGATAGCGATCGGGTATTGACCAAAAGCTGAGTCTACCCCACGGAAATCACAAAGGTCTGAGCTACGGGCAATTGAGTGTATTGTTATTAACATACATAATTACCCAATCAGACCATCGGTTGTCTGCTGTGGAACCCTGGTTAAAAACACACCGAAACATTTTAGAGTTAAGTACGGGATGGTCAATAGGGGAAAAAGATACCACTGATGACCGATTGGCAAGGGTAGTGGAAGAATTAGGTAAGCAAACAGAGGCAAGGCAGGAAATAGAGGTAAAGCTAGGACGCCATCTGATTCATGCCTACGAATTACCTACAGAGGTAGCACGAGCAGATACAAGTAGTTTTAGTGTGAATCATCAACAGGGAGATTCAAAAGAAGAAAATCTACTGCGCTATGGCTATTCCAAAGACTTTCGCCCAGACTTGTTGCAATACCGTCAGTTGTTGGCAACCCTCGACCCCATGGGAATGCCGTTGGTCAGCGCCACCGTGGAAGGTAATGGAGCCGATGACCCATTATATTTACCAACATGGCAACAAATGGCGAAAGTGATTGGACACAAAAAATTTGTTTTCATCGCTGATTGTAAAGCAGGATAAGAG
>CAZZYE010000017.1:509-24892 GCA_964658145.1 uncultured Stigonema sp. | reverse complement strand
CAACCAACAACTAACTCTTAAGGCTGATTCCTAGCCCAGTGTGAGAATGCGGGCATGGAAGAACGCCCAGGTGGTGACAATACCTCCTAAGAGGTAGTGAGCCACTCCGACAGCTCGACCCTGGATGATGCTCAGAGCGCGAGGCTGAATTGATGGTGCTACTTTCAGTTTATTATGCGCCCAAACGATGGACTCAATCAGTTCTTGCCAGTAGCCGCGACCACTGAACAGGAACATCAAGCTGAATGCCCAAACAAAGTGACCGCCTAAGAAAAGTAGACCATATGCTGACAGCGCACTGCCATAGGAGTTGATTACCTGTGAAGCTTGTGCCCACAAGAAATCACGCAACCAGCCGTTGATTGTGATGGCACTTTGGGCGAAGTTAGCACCTGTGATGTGAGACACCACACCATCTGAATCTACAGTTCCCCAGACATCAGATTGCATCTTCCAACTGAAGTGGAAAATTGCGATTGAGATGGTGTTGTACATCCAGAACAAACCGAGGAACACATGGTCCCAACCCGACACCTGACAGGTGCCGCCACGACCAGGACCATCGCAGGGGAACCGGAAGCCTAGGTTCATCTTGTCTGGAATCAGACGAGATGAACGGGCAAAGAGGAATCCCTTCAACAGAATTAGCACTGTGACGTGAATTTGGAATGCGTGAATATGGTGGATCATGAAGTCCGCCGTACCCAGCGCAATTGGCATCATTGCTACTTTGCCGCCGACAGCGACAATACCGCCACCAAAGGCGTAGCTAACGGGTTCCAGTGCATTAGGTGCGGTTGCACCAGGAGCAACAGTGTGTATGTTTTGTACCCACTGGGCAAACACAGGCTGCAACTGAATCGCCGTATCCGAGAACATATCTTGGGGACGACCCAAGGCACGCATCGTGTCGTTGTGTACGTACAGTCCAAAGCTATGGAAGCCAAGGAACATACATACCCAGTTCAGGTGGGAGATTATAGCATCTCTGTGACGAAGTACGCGATCCAAAACGTTGTTTTGGTTCACGACTGGATCGTAATCCCGCACCATGAAGATGGTAGCGTGAGCAGCTCCACCAACAATCAGGAACGCACCAATCCACATGTGGTGAGTGAATATGCACAATTGTGTTGCATAATCGGTTGCCAAGTACGGATACGGAGGCATCGCGTACATGTGGTGCGCCACGATAATGGTCAATGAACCTAGCATAGCGAGGTTGGTTCCCAACTGCGCGTGCCAAGAGGTGGTCATGTTTTCGTAGAGACCTTTATGACCATCGCCAGTGAAGGGACCTTTGTGGTTTTCTAGGATCTCTTTGATGCTGTGACCGATACCCCAGTTGGTACGGTACTGGTGACCAGCAACGATGAACAGTACCGCGATCGCCAAGTGGTGATGGGCAATGTCCGTCATCCACAAGCCGCCTGTTACTGGGTTAAGACCGCCTTTGAAGGTGAGGAAGTCAGCATACTGACCCCAGTTCAAAGTCCAGAAAGGCGTTAAACCGTTGGCAAAGCTGGGGAACAACTCAGTGATCAAGTCACGGTTCAAAATGTACTCGTGAGGTAACGGCACATCTTTGATGGGAACTCCCGCATCCAACAACTTATTAATAGGTGAGGATACGTGAATTAAGTGACCTGTCCAGCCCAAGGAACCCAAGCCCAATAGTCCAGCCAAGTGGTGATTGAGCATCGACTCCACGTTCTGGAACCATTCCAGCTTAGGAGCACGCTTGTGGTAGTGGAACCAGCCTGCAAATAGAAGCAAGGCTGCTAATACCAAGCCACCAATAGCGGTGCAGTAGAGCTGGAATGTATTTGTAATACCCCAACCCCGCCAAATTTGGAAAAAGCCGGAGGTGATTTGAATACCGTGGAAACCACCACCAACATCTGCATTCAAAATGTCTTGACCAACAATCGGCCAAACAACTTGAGCGCTAGGCTTAACATTCAAAGGGTCTGAAAGCCAAGCTTCGTAGTTTGAAAAACGAGCGCCATGAAATATCATCCCGCTCAGCCACAGAGTCACTACGGCTAAGTGACCGAAGTGTGCTGCAAATATTTTGCGGGATATATCTTCTAAATCGCTTGTATGTGTATCAAAATCATGGGCGAGTGCATGCAGGTTCCAAATCCATGTAGTGGTTTTGGGACCTCTTGCTAGGCTTCTGTCGAAATGTCCCGGCTTTGCCCATAATTCAAATGAGGTAGGAACCGGATCGTTATCGACGATCACTCTAGCCTTTTTTTCCTCTCGCTCCGGAGGACTTATTGTCATTCGACCTCCTTTCTTAATAAGGATTGAGGAATTTATCATTACCACACCCTGTCTTCTGGGGTTTGCATAACCCTAGTCGCATCCGCCAGTGGTTAAGCTGGAGCCGCGATGAAGACCGTCTGTGGATATTGCTTTCTCGTTGAATTATAAAGTCTTACCTTGTACATTGTTCGACACTTGTTAACAATAATTCAAGATCGCTAGACTAACCGTGTCATCTACTTTTTACGTTAAAAGCTCTGGTCAAAAAGTCAATAGTTTATTCATTTATTTTACAAATGGAAACATTTCGCAAAATTTGTACTAATACACAAAGTTTTTGTTTCGGCTGTTGCTGCTTTTACTTTATATATAGCGATGGTGGGCATAGTCCAATACTCTTGCTGTTAGTAGAGTTCAGTCATCGAAGATCCCCCCAACCCCCCTTTTTTAAGGGGGGCTATCTCTGTTCCCCCCTTTTTTAAGGGGGGCTATCTCTGTTCCCCCCTTTTTAAGGGGGGCTAGGGGGGATCAAACCTTAACTGAACCATATTGGGGCATAGCCCACACGATAAAATAATTAAATAGTACTAAATAATACTTAAAAATAAAAAAATACTGAGATAGCCAAAGGCGAAATCAGATTTTTTTGTAAAATGCCGGAATTTGAGGAAGATTTTACCTTTAAGCTATAGTTCCCGATGGACAGTTTGAGCCAAAATAGTCTGTCGTTATATTACTTGGGTAAAAAAGATGAACTTGTGGCGGATGAAGGCAGTAGCTATCCTGAGATGGCTAATGTCATTAGTATTGATATTGAGTTTGATCGGTTGTGGCGAGAAAGCTATAAGCCAAGAACCGTCTGGTAGTAGTAGTTCGCCAGAAAACGCTCAAATTTCAAAGCAAATCTCAGAGGTTTCCCCTCCAGCAGCAATCCAAGAACTACGCCCAGCCTTGGAGGTTTATCAACCACAGGTAGCAATAGCTACTCCTAAACCAGATGAAATACTCCAAGACAACACAGTAACAGTCCGCTTACTCGTTAAAGATTTACCGCTATTTAAAGACCAGCAACTGGATCTTGGTCCTCATTTAAACGTAATACTTGATAATCAACCATTAGTAGCGGTCTATGACCAAAATCAGCCTCTAGTTTTGCCAGACTTATCTCCAGGAACCCATACTTTACGTGTCTTTGCCTCCTATCCCTGGGATGAAAGCTTTAAAAATGAAGGCGCTTATGCCCAGACAACATTTCACATTTTCACCAAAACTGACGATAACAACCCTGACCCAGCTAAACCACTGCTAACTTATAGCAGTCCCCAAGGTCAATACGGTGCAGAACCAATTCTGCTAGACTTTTACTTAACTAACGCTCCACTACACCTGGTCGCTCAAGATAATCCTGAAGACGAAATTGCTGATTGGCGCATCCGCTGTACTGTAAATGGTGAAAGCTTCATCCTCGATCGCTGGCAAGCATTTTACCTTAAAGGCTTTAAGCCTGGTAAAAACTGGGTAAAACTTGAATTTCTGGATGAGCAAGGTAACCCTGTTAAAAATGTCTTCAACAGTACAGTCAGCCTCGTCACCTATGAACCTAAGGGTAAAGATACTCTTTCTAAAATTATTAGTGGGGAACTCTCAGCAGATCAAGTTCGCACAATAGTAGACCCCAACTACACGTACATAATACCAGAAACTTCGCCTACTCCCACTCCTACCTCAACGCCTACTGTTGAAAAATCTCCTGAAACAGAGTCTAAGGAAGAAAAACAGCTTATTCCAACTGCTGAACCTACTCCCACCTTACCCCCGACACTGCCAGAGATTATCGAGTCTCCGTTACCAGAAATAACCGCAGAACCACAGCCTGAAGTAACCCCAAAACCGGAATCAACGACCTTACCAAAAAAAGTTACCCAACCAGAAGAAAAACCGAGAGTCAGGGGATATTTCAATCGTCGGGCAGCCAAGATGCCTACCCCACAAACAACTGTTGAACCAACTCCCAGTTTGCCTCCGACACTGCCAGAAGTTATTATCGAATCTCCTGCACCAGAAATAACCGCAGAACCACTACCAGAGGTAACACCAAAAGCTGAGTCAACCACCTTACCCGAAAAAATTGCCCCCGATCCAGAAAAACCGGAAATACAACCATATTTCAACCTCAAGCAGTACCCTGATGCTGCGCCATTTCCTACTTTGCCCCTAACTCAACCAGAGATTACCGCGTCTCCAGCACCAGAAATAACACCAAAACTTAAATAGCAGGAAAAACCTGCTATTCCGAATGCTGCCAGTACAACCCGGCAGAAATAAGTCGTCAGTTTAGACAACAAGCGGACGATCCTTGTAAGTCAACTTAAAAGGCTTCGCCAAATTGCAATTGAAATAATCAATGAAAGATAGAATTTGCTGCAATAGGGTTCAGTTAAGATAATTTACCTACCGTCAACCTATGTAGAGACGCGATTAATCGCGTCTCTACACGGTCTAAAATTTTCGCCGATCACCCTTAACTGAACCGTATTGGAATTTGCTGTGTCAAGTCATTAATCGACTTGAAATTACCTCGTATGAGTAAACGCTGAACCAGCATACTAAACCACAATTCGGTAAGATGCCCAACAGGAGCAGGGATCAAGATGTAGTGCTGAGGTAAGAAACTAAACAAACATCAAATCCTGCACAACACCAGGGAAGATGTCCATAAGGGGCAGAGAGAGAAAATTCTAAGTCAAAGTAATTTTTCCAAATTCTGTCCTTTCGCCAACCGACTACTTCACCAAAACGATTGTATGTTTCTCGGTTATACTCTCCTAGTTGATTACCTGTCTCCAAATAGATACGCTTTTGCACACTAAAGCCAAAAAGCTCTGATGAATGCTCTAGCCAAAGTTGGTTAATAATGCTGAGATCTTCAAGAGGAAAATTGACGAGCGCTGACTCATCCAACCAACCTTGATGTGTTCTGCTGGTAATTTTTAGCATCAGATATTTGGTTTCTAAGTCGGCTTCTTTCCAGTTTCTTTCTTTCAGAAGCTTATTAAGCTTTTTGTATTGTTTGGTCTTGGGAGAAAAGATATCTCGTTGAATATTTTTTTCTCTTTCACACCAGTAACATCTGCCATAGGTTTTGCTGTACCAATGGCTACTAGATGATTCACACTGTACTAAATCATCTAATGCAGCTTGCAAAGCATTTGCCCAATCTGTTGCTGTAGGACGCACGTTTGGCTGACAATGTCCCTCATTAAAACACCTAAGAAAGTATTCTTTAAGTTGTGGATGAATGATGTCTAGAGGAATAGTCCTTACTCCTGGCTTAATTAGACCGTGAGAAGCATAACGCCAAAAACCTTGACGGATTAAATCATCTACCACAATTTTTGGCGGATCTCCATCACCTTGCCATTCTCCTTTAAAAGGATGCTCTCCAAATAAAAGGTGGTAAATGATAACTGCTAGTCTAAAGTTATCATGAGTAGGATTTTGGTCAATCTCAGCAAAGTTCTTTCCCAAGAGTTCAGGAGGAGTAAAGCCTTCTGAACCTACTAAACAGCGATACAGTTGACCAGTATGATAACAGCGTATCTGAAAAGAATCTATATCAATTATTGAAGGTAAAGCTTGCTCGTTTACTAAGATATTTTCTGGCTTCAGATCTCCGACAACATAATCTTCAGTATGAAGGGATTGAATAATCAGAGTTAGATTTTTAGCTGTCTGGTGGAGAAAGTGCCAGTCAACTTGCCAACACCACTCAAGATTCAGGCGTTGGCGAAGCCTTGGGTGGTAAACTTTTGTGAGTTGTTTTCCCTCAATAGATGGCATCAAAAAACCGACTACTTCGCTAGAAGTAGTCTCTAACAAGTATTGCGGCCAAGCGAGAGATACATGGTTTGGAGATAAACTTGGAGTCATAATTTGACGAACTACCATCACCTCTAATTTTTTGATTCTTTCAGGTAAATTCTTGATTGTCTCAGAAGTTTCTTTGTGATATATTTTTGCCACATAGTTCTGGCTATTGTTAATCAAATTTTCACCAGTTACTTTCCAAATTTCAGCTTCTCCACTGGTTGCAATTGGCTGATCTTTAAATTTAAAGATATCTCTATCTAATACTAGTCTATAGTTATTTAAATTTGGAGGATCAATGCTTTTAGGAATTTCATCTCCTTCTTTCTGATTTTCTTGAGAAACAGTTGAGTTAACTAAATTTTGTGTTTGATATTTTTTCTCTATTAATTTTCTGTCATTCGACTGTTTTGAATGTCGTTTCCTATTGTTAAATATGGAATTACTCCGATACTTACTAATTTTTATAACCTTACTAAATTTATGGGTAGATGAATTGTAATCATTGCTCATTTCTCTATTAAATATTTTTCTATTTCTACCTTTATTTTTAGGATAAAAAGAGTTGGATTTCCACCTTTTAAAAAGACTAATAATACGAGCAATCCAGTGAGTAATTAATCTAAAAAGATTTTTCATAATTAATTAGCTAAATTGAGAGAGGCACAGAAGTAATGTTTTATCGTCATTTGTACGAGATTGGAGGCGTTCAGATTCGAGAAATTGGATGAGGTATTGTTTGTCTTTTTCGGGATTATTCGTTTCTTCCAGATAAGTTTCTAATGGCTTAAAAAAAGGTGCAAAAGGTAACCAATCACGTAGATTAATGCAAACATTTTCTAATCCATCTGTAGAGGCACATATAAATTTTAAATTTCCTACTATCGTTTGTACCTGCATTATTTCTGAAATATTTCCTGAAGTAATGAAGGTAGTTTCGTTAATAAACTCTCCTTTATCAGGATGAAAAAGTAGCTGATAAGAGGGTTCATCATGTAGACGAAGAACTAAAAAACCATCCCCAATTTGCATAGCTGCTATCCAGTTAGAAGTGGCTATAAAAGCAATTAGAGTACAAGCTAATTCATTGAGATCGCAGTGATTGCTAATAGCTTTATTAGACAGAATTGAAATAACTTGTTGGGTTCCTTCAGCAAATATTTTATTAGCAGACTTAGCGATTAACTCAGAGGAAGAACAGGAAAATTCTTGCTCAAATTTCTCTAAATACGCCAGCATAGATTTAACAGCTAACTGGGAACCTAGATCAGAATATTTTGCACTACCTGCACCATCAGCTACTGCTCCAATGATAACTGAGCCAAAAAGACGATATTCGCCATAATCCTGGCAAGGTAGTCCATATTTTTGATGCCGTACTCCTGTCGAATAATGACAAGCTGCTTTCCAAACCATAAGCTTTTCTTACAATCTAAGTAATAATTTGCTCCCAACCACTAGTAGAGGGAATCTTTTTTTTCTCACCTATTTTACCTACTGAAACGTGTTTTACAGAAGCACTCAGCCATTTAAACAGAGATTGGAAGTCTAAACCATTGAGGTATTTAGGGGGACGAGCAACAGGAGCAATTTCGCTTAAGGTTTTCATATCAGCGTTCTGTACGCCAATAGCAAATATCAATAATTTACCATTAGCTTCTGCTTCTCTTAACCTTTTGGCTGCATCTCGCCAAGTATCAGTGGGTGCTCCATCGGTGATTAAAAATAGCCAAGGTCGATAATATTGAATTTCGTTTTTCCTGTAAGTTGCTTTACGTTCTTCTAATAAATCTAAGGCTTTTTCAATTGCTTGTCCCATATGGGTTCCTCCTGATGCTATGAGATTCTTAGGAGTAAACTGGTCAATGGTAATAAAATTCTGAATTACTTTAACATCGCTGTCAAAAGTAATTACTGCTACTTCTACTCTTAAAGCAGCCAGATCATCTTCCATTATACTCGTCTTAAGTATTTTGACTCCCCGGTTTAATTCAGTAATGGGATCTCCATACATAGAATTAGATGTATCTAGCAAGAGAATCACTGGACAACGATTTTCAGGATTATCAATAAACTCTGGTTCTGGTAATCCAACAGACATGATCTCCTCCTTAATTTTGCTCATCACTTAACTTAGTAAAGCGAATTTGAATGCGTCTACTTTCTTGATTAATATCAGCATATGGCGGTGCTATCTTTCTATTAAGAAGATAAAGCTGTGCAGCAGAATAAGCTCGAAAAACTTTGTCCTTATCTAGTCCTTGTGCTTTAAATACTTGCAGAAGTTGTTCTTCATTTTGCAGTGCTTTGACAACTGCTAACGCTCGCATCAGCCCTAAATCTGCATTTGAACCAGCCTGCAATTCTCCAATTTCTCTATTTTCCGTAGCTACTCTATTTAAGAGTTGATCCAAATTAGAAGTTCCACTAACTTTTACTCCATCTGTGTGACCAATAACCTCGATAGTATTGATATCATATTTTTTAAAATAATCTTTTATTTTAGGGACAATCTCTCCAGAGATATGTATTTTTAATGCTGGAGGTAAAGTAGCTTGACTAAGAGGAAAAGCATACTTGTTTGTATTTTTAATAGTGATATTAGGGGGGAAATCTTTCCTGTCTTTTGCAATAGCTTCTTGTAAAGCTTGATTGTTTATTTGTAATTCTTGATTTCTGATTTCTAGATTTTTAATTTCTTCTTTAATTTTTTTATCTTCTTTGAGCAAGTCTCCATATGTATTAGATGAGGCTTTAGTACTAACTTCTAATTTCTGTTGGCGATGAGATAAAAATAAAAACATAATTAAGAAAAGTAAAGCCAGAAAACAAAATATTTCACCGTACTTTAGTTGACTAGAATTCATAGTTGTTTACTTCTCTCTTGAAGGACATATTTGATTAATTCTTCTAGTTGCTGAATTAGATTAAGTATCTTCCTAAGATTTTCAGCAAAATCTTGAACTGATTGTGCTGTATTTGACATACTACCTGCTGCTTTTTGACTCTCCATTTCTAAGCTATTCAAATTTGTGGATAAAGAATGAGACGTTCCCTCAATAACAGAGCTAAGGTGATTAAAGGTATAAAGAAGAGAAGAGGATTGATCTTCTATAACTGAAGTAAGTTGATTGAAAGTTTGCGGAAAATACTGAGATTGACTATCAATTAATGAATTGAATTGGTTGAAAGTTTGCTGCAAAGACTCAGAACCTCTTTGAATAGATGAGTTGAATTGCTGAAAGGTTTGCTGTAAAGACTCAGATTCTTCTTGAATAACCGAGTTAAGTTGATTAAAGGTTTCAATTATAGATTGATTATTGTCCTGTATTTTTAATACTAACCTTTCAAGTCTCTCATCTACCATTTGATTTCGCTGCTGATCAAAATTGAGAAACTCTTGGAAATGTTCTTTTAGGGTACTGACTTGCCTATCTTCAATCTTTTGAAAGGCATCTGCTATTTTTTCTATGACTTGCTCTGCTCTATCTAATGAAGTATATTCTTTATGAGCTATTTCACCACCGAAGGACCAGCCAAGAATACTTGATACTAGTGCACTTCCGATTGCTAAAAGCATTTTGTTTAAATCTTGTAAGTTTTCAATTTGAATTTCTCCTACACCTAACAAGCCAATAGCAACAGCGAATCCAATTAAAGTATGTAAGTAACCAGCAGTTTGTATACGTTCTCCTGCATAGACTTTGAAATTATATTTTCCTCTTACTCCTAAAAATATTAAAATTGCCATGTGAGCTATACTTTCTACAAATAAAAGCCAACTTTCTTTCTTTGCAGAAAAAACAATCCAGAAACCTAAAGCAATAGTGAAAATGATACCACCCAGGTAAAATGAGAGAAAGCTTTTGCGGTTAGGCTGGGGCAGATAGCTAGAAAATTTCATGAGTATAGACCCTTTAACTCTTACTGTCGAAAAACTCCATCTGTCCGTGCCCAACTAGAAATAGGCGGAAATCCAACACTACAACCAACTCCGCTTATAGAAACCCTTTTGAGTGCATCAGCAAGCCAGTAAAATAGCTCCTGAAATTTCCCGCCGTCGAGCATAACTGGTGGGGTGCTAGGATGGACAATTTGGCTGAGAATGTTCATATCTACCTTTTGAATCCCGACGGCAAAGAAATTTAGTTTGCGTTCTTCAACGGCTTGACTGATAAGCTTTGCTGCATTTTGCCAACTATCGGTTGGGGTGTTCCCTGCAATGAGAAATATCCAAGGTCGATGCAACTGAATCCCCTGATTTTCGTAGATAGACTGGCAATTTTCTATATTATTTAAAGCTAGTTCAATGCCTTGACCCATAGCCGTTGTCCCACCTGCAATCAGTGAAGGCGTTGAGAACTTGTTAACAGTTGTAAAGTCTTGTACTACTTGAGCGGAGCCACCAATGGTTATCACAGCAACTTCAACACAATGAGAGGCAGAATTATCTTGCTCAATCTCACGCCTAAAGGTAGCAATTCCCTTGGTTAATTCATTAAGCAACTCATTGGAAATCGAACTAGATGTATCGAGGAGCAGCACGACTGGACAACGTAGTTCAGTAGCTCGTGCAGGCAAATTTTCCTGTTCGATAGATGCTCCTCCAATTCGCTCTAGCGGTTGAGAGGTTGGAAGTTGTCTAGTAGCTTGTCGCCCATTTATTTGCTCTCTCAGTATGTTTAAATGCTCTAACTGAATAAATTGAGAGATACCTGAGAATGCGTCCATTCCTCCAGAACTATTGCTGCCACCCCCCAGAAATATTTCTGGGTAAGTAATTTTAAGTTTGCCTAATGCGTCAGCCCATGATTTGCTTTCTTCTATCTGGGTGTAAAGTTCAGGACTAAGAGCCTCAATTCTCTGGCGAAAAGCATTTACCTCTATTTGACTTAGCTGCTCCTTCTGCTCTGTTTCAACCTTTAATCGCTTGCTGTGTGTCTCTATCGCTAGTTGTTCTACTTTTGCTGTTCCCTCTGCTATTACCAAATTTTCCGCAGTAACTAGTTGGGCATTTTGTAGATTTCTTTGCCCTACAATTAGTTGCCCTTTAGTTTTTGTGTTCTCCTGTTCTTCAATAAGTTTTCGGTTTTGTATTTCAGTCAATTGTTTGTCTTGGATGACATCACGCTTTAATTTCCCCTTGGTGATCTCTTGTATAGGTTCCTCCAGTTCCTTAGGCAGATCAATCTTACTTATGAAAGTGCCACCTGCTCGAACACCATAAGCTTCGAGTGCTTCTTTTATGTAATGTGTTGCTTCCGTTTCTCGCTCACCGCGCTTCTGACGAAACTCAAGTGCATGGTAACCTTGAGCGGAATGCTGAAAGTGAGCACTAACCATTGGTGCTAATACCCTAGCGACAAGATTTTTGATAGCTTTATATTTCTTTGCGGGACTAGAAGAATTGCCAACTGCTGACTTAGACTCTTCCATCGGCTGAGAACCAACGCGACAAACCATCTTAGGAGCATTTTGGGGAGTAATACTAATAACCTGCGTCAAGTTAACCTTAAAAAGAAATTCATCATGGGAACTAAGATTCAGCGTATGGAGTTCTGCATCGTAATTCTCTGGTGACTTTGACTCATCATCCGACCAGTTCAGGGTAATGTCGTGAGTAGGAACTATCACAACATTCTTGACCCTGATATTAATAGGATACTTACCAGCACTTAATGGAATCCTCTCGACTCCCTTGTATCCTGGCTCAACTAACTTGTAGGAAGAATCTGTCTGGTTATTATCATCCTTATCAGGCTCTTTCCCAACATAGGAGACTACCACTCCAACTTCCTCAGGATCAATCTTGGTCTGTGGTACTTGCTCAACCTTGACAAACCAGGGATTTAAGTTCCACTCTCCTTGGGTTAGAACCTCTTCCTGCAAACCTCTGTATCCTCCAGCCTCAATAAATTTCTGTCCATCTTGGAACTTTTCATGTCCCTCTAAGGTTGGAGCAGCAATTTCACCTTTTGGAAGTGGAATTCCATCAAGGTTGGTGACAATACCAATATGGTCTGAATCTACTATATAAACCCGCAAATCCTCCGGCTTCATGGCATGCTCAACCGCATTGGCAGCAGTAATGACCGTAAATATATCAGTGTTAATATAATAATTTCCAGCCGTCAGGATAGCGAGTTGCTTACCCTTCTGACCGCCATTTTTGAGAAATGCCTCTGCATCTTGGAAATTATCACACTCAACAACTTTGGCTAAGGTTCGTTCTCGTGGTATGGCAGCACCCTCTTTCGACTCTACTAGCCCAATTTCTCCTGGAAGAATATGAATGACGGGTACTTTATGAATGCTAAAGAGTTCAGTATTAATTTGGTAAGTTCCAGCTTTGAGAATGGCAAGCTGTTTGCCCATCTGACCTGCGTTTTCCAGAAAGGCTTGCCCGTCTTGAAAGTCTTTGCACTCAACAATTTTGCCAAAGGTTTGTCCTGGTTGAAGGGGTTTCCCATCTTTCGCCTCTACCAGCCCAATCTTGTCTGAAGAAATCTTAGTTACTGGGACTTTGCGAATATTAAACAGCTCAGTATTAATCTGGTAAGTTCCTGTTGTCAGAATGGCAAGCTGCTTACCCGACTGCCCTCCCTTTGCTAAAAAGGCTTGCCCATTCTGGAAGTTGTCGCACTCGACAATCTTGCCAAAGTTTTGTACCGGTGGTCGGGGAACACCATCTTTTGCCTCCACTAGCCCGATTTCTTCCGCGTCAATCTTAGTGACTGGCACTGTGTGGACATGAAATAGTTCAGTGTTAATGTAGTAAGTCCCAGCCCTTAAAAAGCCAAGCTGCTTACCTGTTTGACCCCCATTTTCTAGAAAGGCTTGCCCATTCTCAAAGTCGTTGCAATCAACAATTTTGCCAAAGGTGTGTCCTGGTGGTAGGGATTTCCCATCTTTTGCTTCTACTAGCCCAATGTACCCTGTAGGAATCTTGGTTATTGGTACTTTATGAAGTTTAAATAACTCAGTATTAATCCGATAAGTTCCATTCATCAAAATGGCTAACTGCTTACCTTTTTGACCACCTTTTCTGAAAAACTCACTGGCATTCTGAAAGTGGTCACAATCAACCACTCTACCAAAGGTCTGTCCTGGTGGTAAGGATTCCCCATCTTTTGCTTCCACTAGCCCAATTTCTTCGGGAGAAATATGAATCACTGGAACTTTGCAAATATAAAATAGTTCGGTGTTAATCTGGTAAGTACCTGACGTTAGAATAGCAAGCTGTTTACCTGCCTGACCACCTTGATCAAAAAATGCCTTTATATCCTGGAAATTTTGACAATTAGTCACTCTACCAAACGTTCTTTCTGGTGGCAGAGGTTTCCCATCTTTAGCCTCGACCAATCCAATTTCTTCTGGAGCAATTTGAGTGATTGATCCCTTGCGAATGTTAAATAACTTAGTATTAATCCGGTAGGTGCCAGCTGTTAAAATCGCTTGCTGCTTGCCTTTTTGACCACCGTTTTCAAAAAAGGCTTTTTCATCTTGAAAATTGTCACAGTTAACCACTTTACCAAAGGACTGTCCTGGTGGTAAGGATTCCCCATCTTTTGCTTCCACTAGCCCAATTTCTTCGGGAGAAATATGGATAACTGAAGCTTTGACAATCTCATACATCGAAGACCAGTAACCCCAATGATGACCGGGTTCGAGAGTTTTAGCTTGAATACCAGCTTCCCCATTCAAGGCAAATTGTCGGTTGGCTGGGAGACGAGGATGAGAAGAATTAAGGGTAAACTTCTTAATCACAATTCCTACTTCATTCTCACTAATTACCACCCGTCCTTTATACAAAAATATTGCGCTTGCTCCCCCGACAATTAGGACAACGCCACCTATCAAGACAATCGCTGTGATTGTTCCTGCTGAGATGACGGCAACCACAGCAGACGTAGAAACTTTATTTAGAAGTATGACTGCTTGCGGCACATCTTGATGGGTTAGGCTGTGTTGTCCAGTTTTCATGGATATAGCTGTTAGTGAAATTTCACTAAGTGGCACTGTTGAAATGGGTTTTACTTCTAAGGCTTTTGTCTGATCATTTTTTTCTCCCCAAGCCACAATTATCGTTACAATTGCAACTAAGGCTGCTGATTTGCCCAAAAAATATTGAAATTTCATAAGCTATTCCTGTAATTTTACTGAAACCAACAAGTTTCCACGCAAGACAAAAAGTCTTCAAAACTTTCTCTCCATGTCTTCCAGCAATTAGTTCCATTCTCTACACCTGGGAATCTCAAAGATGGGAGATGTCCCTTGGGAGCAGCTAAGGTAAAGATAAAATCATCGTATTTTTTTAGCCAGTCATTATTCCTCCGCCAACCTACGCGATCGCCAAACTTACAAAAAACTGTAAAATCGAACTGACCTGGTTGACCACCAAGATCAACCCAAATTTGCCTCTGCACCCTCAAGCCAAATAGACCATTGCTCTGCTGGAACCAGAGTTGGTCTATTTCACTGAGAACTGAACAGGGAAGTTCCCTAATATCTTGAGAACCTAACCAACCTCTCTCTTGACGGTCAGCTACTTCAAGCAGAATCCTAACTGTCTCCTGATTGGCTTCTTTTAGTTTTCCTGTTGCTAGAAGGTCGTGCAGTGGAGTGTAGTCTACACTGCAATCATCTGGTTCTAGCGAGGGAGGTTCAATCACAACTTCTTTATTAGAACTTCTGTCACTGTTTCGACTTTGGTCTAACTCCCCTTGAGCAATACCCAACTTCCATAAATTTGGTATCGCTCCCTGTGAAAGGTGTTTTACTTGAATAGCAACTATACCTTGATTACTTAGCTTTGGGGGGATGTTAGGTAAGGGAACGGAAGGTGGTTCCAGAACATGAATTTTCAATAATTCTTGGGCTACATCACGCAGTTTTATATTTCCTGGATTTGACTCACGTGCAGCACAAATTAGACCTTGAGTCCATGCCTCAGCTTCCGCTTTTTCTATTAATCTAAAGACAATTTCTTCTAAGTTACTACCGCCAGCAGTTGCATCTAGGTTTTTATCTAAATAATGTCTTAGCATCATTTTTAAAGATGATTTAGAAGGAAAAGCATCAATTAAAGCTTCTTGTAATTTTTTACGCTGCTGACCAGATAACTGCATATTTTTAATACAAGTTCTTCATATCTAGAAGCTGGAGTGAGTTGGGAATTGTTGCCCCTGGTTTCGAGGTATTCCTGAAACACCTTGTTACTACTTAGCTATTGTGTCCGTGGTGACAGTACTAGATCCAACTCCAGATACAGGAGCTTCGTTAGCTTTTAGCCATTGCTTAACTAGCTCAGTTATCACTTGGCTCATCTTCAACCCTCGCATAGCGCAAGCTGCGTGAAATCGTTTCTTGAGGTTATCCGCAATACTAACGTGCATAGTTTTTAGCGTTTTTGACGGCTTGATAGCTAATTGTATTTAAACAAAGCTACAAAGGTACAAAGTAGAATTCCAGATAGATGACCAGATATTTTTTCTGCTGTCGTGTCAGCATCAGTGTCCTAATAATACCTGTTAAACTGCTCCTAACAGAGCCTATGCATAAGTCAAATCTTTCGCAACAAAAAGAGAAGAGTAGTAACAGAATAGAGAGTGGCTAGGAAGTTTACTGTGAGGGTGTTTTAAAGGGTGGAAAGAAAATTAGCGTTCTGATTATTCGTACTCTAATTAGTATAAGTTAACAATAAAAGTAAAGATTAAAGAAGAAAAATAAAGTTAAATAAAAAAAGCCAAACAAAAGTAAAAATAAAGTAACAAAATTTTTCTAGTGAGAGGCGTAGGCTATAAGCCTTGTTTGCTAAAGGTTATAGCAGACAGCTATGCATGAGTCAGAAGTTTCGTAACCACAAGAGATGTGATGTAACAGAGCTAAAAATGGGAAGGAAAGCCATTTGGAGAGCCTAGAAATCACTCAAAAATTGGTATCCTTACATCTTGCACCACCGCCAGAAACCCGGTTTATTGCAAATAATTAAAGCTGAACCCTTAATTTCTCGTTCATAAACCCGGTTTCTCTTACCTTGTTGAGAATGGTGCAAGATATCAGTATCAAAACGGCAGCAAGTAATTGATGTAGTTTCTGTATCCATAATACGAAACCCAATTAGGGCACAATACCGTTCAGTTAGCGTCTAAGATCCCCACAATCCCCCTTAAAAAGGGGGGCTAACTTTTCTTTAAACCCCCTTTTTAAGGGGGTCGCCGCAGGCGGGGGGATCAAAGTCTTATCTGAACCGTATTGGATTAGGGCAGATATTAAATTACTTATACAAAAATAACAGTATTAATCTGGTTGACTAATCACTAAAGATACTTAAATCTAAGGCTTGAGATAAAGTCTCAACAAAGGCAAGGGCTGCTACAGAATTGCCGACACTATCTAGGGCAGGACTATAGCAGGCGATCGCTCCCTCACCAGGTACTACCGCTAAAAGTACACCGCTAATACCTGATTTCATTGGCAGACCAATCCGCAGGGCAAAATCGGCAGAAGCTTCGTATAGTCCACAGGTTAGCATCAAAGCATTAACATTACACCGATGCTGTTTTGTCACCAATCCACTTTCACAAGCTAGGAGTTTTCCCAAAAGAGCTAAGTCTTCTACTTGCCCAGAGATACAGCATATATGTTCGTATGTGTCAATGGCTAGCTCTGGATCTGTTAAATATCCGGCAGCGGCAAGATATTGGGCGAGCGCTCGATTGGCTTGAGAGGTGGTCAAGCGCACACAAGCGAGCAGATCCTCATCCAACATTAGCTCGCAACCTGCTAGTTGGTTAAGCCATTGACACAGTCGCTGACAGCGATCGCTAGCGTTTCGTCCTGGTAACATATCAGCGAGGGTAATTGCGCCACTATTAATCATGGGATTGCGGGGTCGTCCACGATCGGCAATCAGTTGCTCTAGGGAATTGAAGCTTTCACCTGATGGATCTACCCCAACACGATGAAAAACAGTCGAGACTCCCAAATGCTCTAGGAGATAGAGTAGCGAAAACGGCTTAATCGCGCTCATCAATGAGAAAATACAAGCCGTATCGCCAAGGCTGACACTTTGCCCCGCTTTGCAGCAAATATGAACCGCAAACCACTCTCTAGAAGCCATAGCCAATTGAGGGATACGGTTAGCAACTCGTCCTTGGTATGCTTTGGCTTTTGCCTGTTGCATCCAAACCAATAACTCATTATTGGTTAATGTTTTGAGTCTGATCATTGCTGCCAAAAAGATCATTTATAGCTAAGGTAAAGAAGTATCAAAAACATTGATATATAAGGATTAAATGATCTATGTATCCCCGTGTAAGAGCACCAAAACTACCACAAAATTCCCATTGGCTCAACACTGAAAAACCTTTATCTCTTCAACAACTCAAAGGTAGAATTGTCATTTTAGACTTTTGGACATACTGTTGTATCAATTGTCTGCATATCCTACCAAAATTAAAATATTTAGAACAGAAATATAAATATAGCCTAACTGTGATTGGTGTACACAGTGCTAAATTTGACAACGAAAAGGAAACCGAAAATATCCGCCAAGCTATTTTACGCTACGATATCGAACACCCAGTTTTAGTTGATAGCGGTTTCCGGGTTTGGCAAGAGTATGCCGTGCGTGCTTGGCCTACCTTAATGGTGATTGATCCAGAAGGTTACGTCATCGGCTACGTTTCTGGTGAAGGTAATCTGGATGTTTTAGAAGAACTGATCCAAAAGTTAATTAGCCAACACCAAGAAAAAGGCACTATCAATTTCCAAGAACTGAACCTTACCTTGGAAAAACAGCAAAGACCATTAATCACGCCGCTGGCTTTTCCTGGTAAAGTTTTGGCGACAAAAGCGGGTTTGTTCATCGCTGATTCTGGACATCATCGCTTGGTGATGAGTAGTTTAAAAGGAGAGATTCTGCATTTGATTGGCACAGGGCAATCTGGGTTAACGGATGGTTCCTTTAACAAAGCTCAGTTTTTTGCACCGCAGGGAATGGCATTTGATGAAGAGAATCAAATTTTATACGTTGCCGATACAGAAAATCATGCTTTGCGGCGAGTTGACCTCAAGCGCCAAGTGGTGGAAACCATTGCTGGTACAGGCGAGCAAAGCTACAATATCCGCCCTCACAGTGGTAATGGTTTAGAAACAACATTAAATTCTCCTTGGGATTTACAAAAGGTGGGAAATAGTCTTTTTATCGCTATGGCTGGTCCTCACCAAATCTGGGAAATGAATTTGGAAAGCGAAATAGTGAAAACTTATGCTGGTACTGGCGCAGAAGCTTGTGTTGATGGGGTACTCACCGAGTCGGCTTTTGCCCAACCCAGTGGCATTACCAGTGATGGACAAGAGTTATACATTGCTGACAGTGAAGTTAGCTCAATTCGTGGTGTGGGACTCGTTGAACCTCAACAAGTAAGAACTGTTTGCGGTAGTGGTAATCTCTTCGGCTTTGGCGATGTTGATGGACAAGGTTCTGATGTTCGATTACAGCACTGCTTAGGAGTGGAATACTCTCTAGATTGTCTTTGGGTAGCAGATACGTACAACCACAAAATTAAACTAGTTAACCCCCACACAGGCAATTGTCAAACGGTGTTGGGAGATGGTTTGGTTGGTTTGGAAGATGGTGAAGGTAAAAATAGCCGCTTTTCTGAGCCTTCCGGATTGAGTGTTATGGGTTCTGTTTTATATATTGCTGATACGAATAACCACGCTATCCGCTGGGTTGATTTAGATACGCTGAGGGTGACAACACTACAATTTCCTGGTTTGTGTGCCCCTGATGTGTGTATTCCCTGATTTTTAGCTTAATTAGTAGGGTGGGCACTGCCCACCTTAAGTAAAGCACGGGTGAGTATAATAACCTCACGCAAAGACGCAAAGGAAATCTTTGTGCGAGATTTAAAAGAAAATCATTGAGGTGTTTTAGGCGATCACTTGATGGTTGCTGGGTTGATAGAGTTCAAGGTGAGTTGTGGAAGCGATCGTTCAGATCGGTTTGTTGTCAGTGTTTTCACTATCTTGATGTCAATAAATTTGCAGAATAAGATGGAGTTACTTGAAATTATTAGGTGGGCAGTGCCCACCCTACGTTTATTGGCATTCATATGAACGGTAAACTCATTCCCCTTGATTGTGATGATGATGTCGTACTCTTTGAGAAAGATACATTTAAAGTAGGTAGACTAAAAGAGTTGGCTATACGAGAAATTAGGAAGAAGTTAGTTAACCATATTTACGAAGACTCTGCACATAACAAGCGCGGTGTTTATATTCCTGACTTTTTCGATCACATATTTCTTAGTGAACAGCGGCTTGACTTCCGTGAAGTTCAATATAATTCTTTCAAAAATTGTCAGATTCTCAAAATTGGTGGTAAAAGCTGGCAGAAAGGACAGCTAAACATAAAGATATGTATAACGCCTAAAAGGAATCTGGCAGATAAAGTCTGTCTAGAATTTTATCCAGATGAACCTGATCAGCCTGAATCACCTTTAGATGATATTCGTCAAATGATATTAGCTCACAAATAATTTGTAGGGTGGGCACTGCCCACCAAATTCTTAAACAGTGGTCAATCTCCACTATAAATCTGTAGCACAATCTACCAAAACACAAACTTAAAACACCCAAATGCCTAAATATCGCCGCGCTTATGTGTCAGGTGGAACTTTCTTTTTAACATTGGTAACATATCAGCGCAACTCTCTGTTCTCAGACCCAGAAAATATCTCCCGCTTACGCCATGCTGTAGCAACCGTGAAGTCTGAAATGCCATTTGATCTGACAGGTGCAGTCATTTTGCTTGACCATATTCATTTTCTCTGGACTCTACCTGTCGGCGATCGGGCTTATTCCAAACGGGTTGGAAAATTAAAGGTGATATTCACCCAGTCCTTGCAAGGTAAAGGGGCGTTACCTCAAAATGTATCAACTTCCCGCCGCAAACATCATGAAAGTGATGTTTGGCAGCGCCGTTTTTGGGAACATACTATCCGTGATGAAGCTGATTTTGAACAACATTTAAACTATATTCACTACAATCCAGTGAAGCATGGTCTAGTTTCATGTCCACACCTATGGGAGTATTCCAGTTTTCACAGGTGGACACAACAAGGTATGTATACTAATGATTGGTGCTGTGTATGTTCTGGGGGAAAACTACGAGTACCTGATTTTGGCGAAATAACAGAAAAAGTTGGTGAGTAGCTTTATAGGATTATATGTTGGTGTAAAGATTTAAAGAATGATTTTTGTTATGTATAAATGCTTGTAAAATAAATGGTGGGCAGTGCCCACCCTACGTCTATAAATACCAATGAAGACTATTCTACATATAACTAAGCGGGAAGAATGGGAACAAGCAAAACTTGTCGGGATGTATCGGGGTGATACGCTGGAGTCTGAAGGATTTATTCACTGTTCGACAGCTAAAGAAGTTATTAAAGTTGCAAATAACTTTTTTCACAATCAAAGGGGATTGGTACTTCTTTGCATTGATTCTGATAAAGTTCAGGCGGAAATTCGGTATGAAGGTGTTGAGGGAGAGGAGTTATTTCCTCACGTTTATGGTGTTTTGAATATTGATGCTGTGTTTCAAGTGGTGGGGTTTGAAGCGGGTGAAGATGGTAAGTTTGTATTGCCGCAAGAAGTTAGGGATTTATAATACGAACCGCCAAGACGAGCAACGGATAGGAACGGATGTAACGGATTATGACATCGGTGGAACGACGAGATCGAGCATCCGCTATATCCCGCACTTTCACCGTTGCTCAAAACGCCAAGAATAAGAGGAGGAGAGATGGAAGGAAAGGGGTTTGATGTGGGTGAGTATGTGGATCGGATGGCGTTGTTGTTAGATTTGCAGTTGAGGGATGAGTATCGAGATGGGGTGGTGGGGAATTTTGAGAGAATTCAGGCGATCGCTCAAGTTGTGAATGAATTTCATCTACCAGATAATATGGAAGCAGCGCCAGTTTTTGATCCATGAATTTAGAGAAAGTTGATGCTGTGGCAATAGCTGCTGCTGTGCGATCGGGCAAAGTGAGTGCGGTGGAAGTTGTCAAAGCTACTTTACAAAAAATTGCAGCGCGGGATATTGAACTTAACTGTTTTACCGCTGTGACTGCTGAAACTGCTTTGGCTGATGCAGAACAAATTGACAGCGAAATTGCCCAAGGTAAAAATCTTGGTCCCTTGGCTGGTGTGCCGTTTGCAGTGAAAAACCTTTTTGATATCGCTGGTTTGACAACCCTGGCTGGCGCAAAAATAAATCAGGGAAACCCGATCGCAACCCAAGATGCAACAGCGGTGGTAAAGCTGAAACAAGCGGGTGCGGTACTGGTAGGCGCTTTAAATATGGATGAGTACGCCTACGGGTTTGTGACGGAAAATTTTCATTACGGTGCTACCCATAATCCTCATGATTTGAAGCGGGTAGCTGGTGGTTCATCTGGTGGTTCGGCGGCGGCGGTAAGTAGTGGATTGGTGACTCTGGCGCTGGGTTCTGATACTAATGGTTCAATTCGTGTTCCGGCAGCTTTGTGTGGTGTTTTTGGCTTTAAGCCGACTTATGGGCGGTTGTCTCGTGCTGGAGTGGCTTTATTTTCCAGCAGTTTAGACCATATTGGACCTTTTGCCCGTTCAGTGCGCGATATTGCTACGGCGTTTGATGTGCTTCAGGGGGAAGATGATCGTGACCCGGTTTGTACAAAGCGTCCTCGTGTCTTGACGTTGCATGCAACGTCAACACAAGATGTTGGAGATTTGCGAATTGCTATTGCAGATGATTATTTCATGAAAGGGGCAAGTTCTGAAGCGTTGGCAGTAGTGTACAAGGTTGCTGATGCTTTAGGTGTAACTGAGTATGTGACGATACCAGAGGCACATCGCGCCCGTGCCGCAGCGTTTGTGATTACAGCTTGTGAAGGGGCAAATCTACATTTGGATCAGCTGCGATCGCGCCCCCAAGATTTTGATCCGGCGACACGCGATCGCTTTATTGCTGGAGCGTTAATTCCCAGCAGTTGGTACATTCAGGCGCAACGCTTTAGACGATGGTTTCGCGATCGCGTTCGCGAAGTCTTTCAAAAGGTCGATATAATTCTTGCCCCAACTACACCTATTTCAGCACCACTTATTGGTCAACAAACTATGATTTTAGACGGGGAGGAAATTCTCGTGCGTCCTCATCTAGGGCTATTCACTCAACCATTATCTTTCATCGGCTTACCAGTTTTATCAGTACCAATTCAACGCCCAAATTCTTTACCACTGGGTGTACAGTTGATAGCCGCACCTTACAATGAAGCGCTGATTTTACGAGTTGCCGCAGTGCTGGAAGCAGAGGTTAATCAAAGTATGAATGGGTAGAACAACGACGTTACACATCAATCATCAGCTATTCCACTAAACCATGCTTAAACGCAAAACGCACTAATTCGGCACGGTTACTAGTATCAGTTTTTTTCAGTAAACTGCTAACATGCTTTTCCACTGTCCGAGAACTGAGGTATAACTGCTGACCGATTTCGGCATTAGAAAAACCATGAGTCAAAAGTTCTAGGACTTCCTGTTCCCTGGGAGTCAGTTCTGAGAATTTGGAGGATTTCGGAATCTGATCGCTCTGAGATTTATCACGTTCCGTCGCTTTCGTTGCGTTCGGGGAAGTTCCCAGATTCTCTTGTGGAAAAAAACCGTACTCAGATTGAATGATTTGCGCTCGCTCTAAGAGATTGCGAATCGCCGCCGCCAACTCTTCCAGTTCAAAAGGCTTAGGCAAGTATAAATCGCACCCGGATTGATAGCCCAGAATTCTTTCCTGAGTCTTTGTTCGCGCCGTTAACAAAATTACAGGTAACAAGCGAAACGCGGGATGTTGACGCAACCGACGTACAAGTTCATAGCCGTTCATCCGTGGCATAACAATATCGGTGACCATCAAATCAGGATGGTATTCCTCTACTATCGCTAAAGCTTCTTGACCATCATCAGCCGTCATCACCGAATAGCCAGATAGTTCTAAATATTCGCTAATAGACAAACGAGTGCCCTGGTCGTCATCCACTATCAGGATTGTCAAGGGCATTAACAGTACACCCCTAGCATTTTTTACTAAGAAATTTGCTTCCATGAGCAGCATTACCAGAACACAGGTTAATAATAGTGTTCCTATGTTTCATACTATGACAGGATTACCAGTTGATAACTTCCGTGGGGTTGGTTTATTAAGTAAATCTTAAATCTATCCAGTGATTTTACAAAATTTAACAAATCTTTAACTAACTGTACCTGATCGCAAAAACTTTTTTATTCCCATAGATAATTTTTAGATTAAATGAGATTAAAATATAACATACTATATACTTTTGTATAGTTTGGCAAAATCAAAGACTTGACCGAGGAGAAACTTTACAAATAAATTTACCTTACCTCTAGTTGCTTCTAAAAAGTGATTTATCAGTAGCACAGGAACCATAAGACTGATGAATCCTGACCACTGAAGGAGTGAAGACACTTCCTATCTATATTATGCTACGTTTAATTTTTATTTAACAAACAGACCTAAAATAAGGAAGTACAGGCGCTGTTAATTTGGTTCCTCCGGATACTTTTATCCTGTCGTAATAGTCTGGGGAAGTAGTCCCTATGAACTGCGTACACCGCTCCCGCATGAAAATATGCTTTCTCCCTCTACTCCCCCACTCCCCACTTACAAGTCAGGTCAGCCCAAGAATCCCTGGATGAGCGGCAGTAGACGAGCCAAGAGGAGGTTATTTCTGTCGTCATGTCAACTACGGCATCTATAATTGAGTTTAATTTGTTATTCTTGTTATTCAAAGCACACGCGGACAATCAATTATGACAGGAAAAGGACAGGGATTTGGCTTCGGCTTAGGAAAAATGAAAGAACTGGCTGAAGCCTTTAAAAAGGCGCAGCAAGTTCAAGAAGGTGCGAAGCGGCTTCAAGAAGAATTGGAGCAAATGGAGATTCAAGGCGAGTCGGGCGGCGGTCTGGTCAAGGTGATTGTCAGCGGTAACCAAGAACCTAAGCGAGTGGAAATTTCCCCAAATGCTCTCACTGAAGGAGCAGAAGTAGTTTCCGACCTCGTGACAGTGGCAATGAAAGACGCCTACAACAAGTCCACTGCAACAATGCGGGAACGCATGGAAGAATTAACTAGTGGCTTGGAGCTTCCTGGACTTTAGTTATTAGTTAGTGGTTAGTGGTT
>CAZZYE010000017.1:0-499 GCA_964658145.1 uncultured Stigonema sp. | reverse complement strand
CTGTACGGGCGAACGGCCGTTCGCCCCTACTAACAAAGGACATTTATGCCTTATAAGCTGCTGTTTGTTTGTCTGGGGAACATCTGCCGTTCACCCGCAGCAGAAAACATTATGAACCATCTGATTGAGCAGGCTGGTTTGAGCGATCGCATTGTTTGTGACTCTGCTGGTACCTCCAGTTATCACATTGGCAGCCCACCTGACGAACGCATGAGTTTTGCGGCTGTTAAAAAGCTAAGAATCAAGCTGCGTGGTCAAGCCCGCCAGTTTCAAAAGTCAGACTTTCAAGACTTTGATTTGATTTTGGCGATGGATCGAGAAAATTATCAGGATATCCTCTATCTTGATCCAACTGAGAAATATTACCAGAAAGTACGCTTGATGTGTGACTTTTGCTCTAGGCACACCTTAAAGGAAGTTCCAGATCCTTACTATGGTGGTTCAGAGGGATTTAATCAGGTGATTGATCTACTTGTTGATGCTTGTGAAGGGTTGCTGA
>CAZZYE010000016.1:0-25733 GCA_964658145.1 uncultured Stigonema sp. | reverse complement strand
AAATTGGAACCATAATATTGCCGAAAAACCAAAATGGAATCATAAGCTTGCCAAAAAAAGGTAATCTTAAGATTTGATTTTTAGGTCGCGTGTAGGATTGTCAAATACCTATGCCAAGAAGGTTTCAGATTTTTTGGGGACTTTAATCCTACATTTTTAATCCGTATACGTTATCAATCATTTTATCGTCAAATGTATAGCCTGCAAGGATTAGAGGCACTTAAAGCATAACTTTGCCGAAGTGAATTGGAAGCATAAGCACGTTTTTACGGCAAACTTATTCTTTAAGTCACAATTAAATCCTCTCTCTCTTCAATCAGGAGCAAACTTACAGTTATTAGGTTTGCTTATCATATCTTTTTTCCAGAAAAACTGAGAAAATGTATTCAAAAATACAGTTAATTAGACAGCATTCTGATTTTCAATCTGTTTTTCAAGGCGATCGCCAAACTTTTCGGTCTACTGACTTTCACGAACCCGATGCCTACTACCCTTACAACCATTTCAGTTATCACCTCAGTTGCCTCCAGAATTTTCCACACCAGACGTTAGCTCTCAGAATAAAGAAAGCTATAGCTAGCGCTTTCTAGCCCCCTTGCAAGCCTCATACTTGGCGGTAGTATGACTCTAGATGTCATGTGTCGTATTACGAAAAAACTACACTAAGAAAAAATCCTTAGTGTAGTATCAGAGTGTATTACCGCAAGTGACGTACTATCGCTTCACCTGTTTTGGCGATCGCATAGGACTCAACTATCGCGCTATTGGTCCAGACCTGCGCCAAGCGTTTCGTCGAGGGCGGAAGCGAGCCGGTCCATGCCGTCCTGGTTGGGATGGTAGGACACGCGGCTCTGGTAAGCTGTGACGAAGGGCTGGGCGGAGCAGGCGTCATGACCAGAACCGATCATGGAGGAGCGCAGCACCGTCGTGAGCTTATCTTGCGGTACGTCGTCGATGACGTGCGTCAGGCGTGAGTAGATCGCCTGCATCCGCCCGAGGTCGGTCGGGCTGAGCGGAACGTCTGGGCAGCCTGATGCCCCCGACGGCAGGACGGGCAGATAGTCGATGATTACTAGGCGCGCCTTGGGCGCGCGCTGATGGACCTTGTGAACGACCGATTTCAGCGAACCGGGCAAATGTTGGAAGTCCATATCTACCACCGCATCGGATACGACATCGCTGCACTTCGCCCCGTGCGTGTTGTCGCGGCAGCTGTAGCCAAGGAGGTTCTCGATATATTTGACGTCGTTGCCGCCGATTGTGACGGTGACCAGTCGGGTGTCGGCGTCCACCTTGTCGATCTGGGGCGGAAAGCTGTTCTGCGAGCTTTTCAGGATGTTGTCCGTGGTCGCGCCGGAACAGCTGACGTCCACGAGGTTCAGGTGGCGTCGCGCCTTCAGCTGTTGCGCGTAGTTGGAGAGCGACCGGTCGCACTTGCCGCTCTGCTCGTCGCGTGTGCCGACGCCAGGTCCGGCGGCGTAGGAACTACCCATCGACACGTACTTGATCTGACTGGTGCCGCCGGACCCCGCTGCAAGACTAGGCGCACCGAAGGGCTGCGCAACGACAGCCAGCAACAACGCAGCGCCGATGACAAACGCGGCTCTTCCTAGTGTACGCATGAGCTTCTGACGGGGCATTGGTGACAGATTAAGGTTATTATGCATTTGTCAATCTACCTATAGCACGAAGATTTTATCAAAAACCGTGATAGAAAACATTGTTTTTGGGTTAGCGATCGCTCAACACTTTCTCACCCAATCCTCTCTATGGATTGACGCACAGCGAGTCTTACCCCATGCCCAATATTCAATGTCAACTTTGACAAGGTAACCTTGCTCCTGGTGAACTGCTATTACTCTCCCTTTCCTCCACTGGCAATCACCATCATAATAAAACTCGACCTTCTCACCTTTTGCGTAGGGGAGTGGGGAGTGGTTCGTCGGTGCTAAAGCATTGGTGACAGTTGCGGTAATAGATGCAGGTGACGTTTCCGAATGCCTATCCTGTATGGGTTTTGGGGTGGGTGACGGTAGGAGTTCTACACACTCCCCAGATTTTTTATTTTTTACCTCTATTTCTAAATTTAAATTCTTTTCTTTTTCCAAAGAAGTAAGAATTAAACCATCACCTTTCTCAAAATCCTTATCCTGTAAGCATTGTGAACCGTCAACTGAACCGTCACCAACCGTCACCAGTTGCATGAGCGCATAGTCATGAGTCGGCAAATGGTCATCGTCTCCATCGATTCGCAGTCGCAAGCCGCGAATAATTTTGCCTGTCTTGGTGACGTGGCGTTCCACCTCCCAGCCCAACACACTACGACAGATCTCAAGTAAGTCGGGTGAAAAGTTCTTATGCGATTTAGCTTGGTCGCCAGTTGCCCGACAGTGTTTGTTGTAAGAGCCGAACAAGGTGTTAATGGGCATTCCGTCGATCCCTTCATTTCGGTCGCACCCAATACGTGCTTGAGCCGTAACGTCGTAGATCACGTGCTGGTTAAGCCAAGCCGCAACGGAGTCAACCCTTACCCGATTTTCCCAAAACTCTAAACTGCATTCGGGAATTTCAGCCAGTCCCGATAGCACCCTGGTAACGTGGGAATCCTCCAAACTCAAGACGTAGTTGGTGAAGGCTGCCAGTTCTGGCTGAAATTCGGTGTTAAGGTCGCGGCGTTGCCCTGTGGGTACAGCAGCGTTACACGGCACGGTAATGATCCGTCGCTTCACACGAGAAGCAGCGTCACCAGTGAAGATCGGCAAGTTGCTCAAAACCAAAGCCATGCCGTCGTAGCGATACTGGAATGCCTTTTTATTCTTCTCCTCTGCCCTGATCCAGTCACCACCGGTCAACGATAAGAACTTGCCTAGCTTGCCTGTTTGCTTATCCTCATCCCAAAAAACCACTAGTCGCTTACGGTAGGCATTCGCTGACTCAAACCTATTACCGCACCACTCCTCTAGCGTTGCTGAGTAGATATTCTCCTCTCCAATCAAATCTGTTAGCAACCGAGCAAAAGTCCCCTTACCAGATCCGCCAACACCAATCAGGTGCATGAACTTCTGGAGGTCGCTTCGTCCTTTAAGTACCGCGTTGCAGTAGCACAGTAACAAGTCCTTGATTGCAGCGTTGCCTTGACTTAAGTGGTCAAGGTAAGCGTCAATGCTCAACCAGTCTGTTGCATCCAGGTTGTGTTCCCGTGGCAACTGCCATGTAAAGCGATAGCCGGGTGAGTGCGGAAGCAACTTGCCCGTTGCGATCTCTAGCACCCCATTTCGGAACGGTAGCAGGTCTTTCGGTGAGATCTCGTTCCAGCGTCGTTCAATAGCTCTGCCTTTTAGCAACTTAACTATATTAGAGATGTAGCTAGGGGTAATACCCTTAACCCCTTTAGCTTTGAGGATCTGGTCAATAATTGAGTCAAAGTAATCGTCTGTCTCAGCCGACCACATACCGGGGTAATCGGCTTCGTACCGCATCCAGTTTCCGGCTTCATTATCGAATTTCAGCTGATCTCTATACTCTTCCGCTAACTGATCTACCATATCATCGACTCGTGGCAACTTTTCGCTGCTTGTTATACCAGTTTTTCTAAACTGCTTTTCAAGTTTTGTAATCGCTGTCTGGCATGCCGATTCAAAGGCTCCGCTGCCATTGTTTACCATAAAATCATCTACCCCCTTGCCGTCTTCTGCCTTCCACATAATATCTACGGTGGAACATCCTGCTTCAGCTAGTGCAAGCCGCAATTTTTTCTTGCCACTGGCTACAGCTAGCTTGGCTTTCTGGCTTTCATCCCGGTCAAACGCAAAAAGGGCACTAAAAAATGAGTATGAATAGCCTCATTCGTTCTTACCATAAATCGCTCTATTCCACATACCTGTTTGATTGCTCGGTGATAGCATTCAATGCCCCAATGGATTGAATGTAATGCTTTAAATTCCGCAAGATTAATTTGGCTAAGTGCATCTTCTTCAGGGACAAAAATGATGTATTATCTGTGTTCTTCGTTTTTGAATGTTTTCCGAAATACTTTCACACGCCCAAAATTGTTCAGATGCATTATTAAACCCTCATCTGGAATTTGCAAATGTTGGATTTGGGTGTAATCTTTACCATTGATTGAACATGAACGATTTTTAGCTACACCCATCATGAAACCCAATTCCTTGTTTTTTAGGAATTTCAAGTTTTCAAGGGCTCGCGTACCAAGCATCTGTGGTCACAGTTCTTGGCTTCAATCCCCAATCCAAAACCTCAGCAATCATTTCTCTCAGATAATCGTTTTTGGTCTTACCATCTTGTTTGTCGTAGAGCCGATAATTGACAGGTAGAGACTTGCCTGACAAGTCTGTATAATACAATGTGACTAACTGAATTCCTTTGACTACCCGATGATGTTTTCCTGACCAAAAGTGACTAATCAACTCTGTTAAGTGTGGGTCACTATAAGGTTTATCGATAACTGTATCGTCTCCACGAGCGCGTACCATCTATCAAATTGATATATGGTTTTACTTCATTGAATAAATCCTTGGGTTCATACCGTTCCCTCAGTAAAAACCTATTAACACTATCATGAGACAAACCGCTCTTTAATCTCTGCCAAGCGTGTACAACCCGGATATTTGGATTCTGCCGAGTTCGAACAGAGTGTCAGTATCCAGGTCACATTTGGCGTATTCGTTGGCTTAGTAGTCGCTCTAATAGCCCCAACCCTACATCTTCAAGACAACTGACGTATTATCCGTCTTTCAATGCCCCTATTGATTAGCGATCGCCAGTTACTTTTCGTTATTTCTGCTACTGCACTTATTGCCTACTTTGTCAATGCGTAAGTCCTAGCTTCTACCCAATTCCTAACACCCAATCGCAATCAACTGCCTCGCCCTGTCACCCCATTCCACACGAACTGTCCAAGGTGTCCAGCCTGCTTCTGTCCCCTACTACCGAAACACTGACCCTCCCACTCCCTCACCCATGTTCCCAAAGCTCCCCCTCCCCTATCTCCCAACTGCCTACACCCATCACTGGCTCACTGCGTTCGCCGGACGACGGGCTGCCGCCGTCATCTCTTCTGGTTAATTCCGGGTTTTTGCGGGTTTTTGAAATTTCTCTTGCAAACACCTACATTCTTTGTAGTGATACTCGCGTACTAGTAACCCAAGTTGCGGGTTATCAAAATCCGGGTGCTTCTGATCCAGAAATTAGTGCGATCGCCAATGACAAATTGGCGGTTGCGCGTAGCGCAACCACGATTTCGACCAATCATTACAAGCAGTATAATGAAGCGGTCTCAGGTATTAATAATTGCTTACTATAGAAATGCTTGTTTCAGGGTAAATGCAAAAATAAATGCCTCTAACTTAAGTATAAACCCTTGCCAAGTACATACGTGGATTGATTTTGGAAACATACAAGTGATGCTACTAAACACTGTTTCAATGTAATGCCGGCGGATGTTGCTTGATATACTGATTCCACGGTTCATCTTGACGCTTGGAATTCTTTTTCCTCATGACTTTCAAGGATATTTTGCTAGTTTCTTCGAGGTCATCTTCGGCAGTATAATCAGTGTATGCAGCATCAGTATATACTTCGCTGCCAGGTGGTAAATTTAACGGTAAGGCGTTCAATGCTCGTACATCAGAAGCACTACCAGGCATAAACACAAATTCCACTGGAATACCATTTTTGGTCGTTAATAACTGAACTCTAACTCCATAAAAATAACGTTTTTTCGATGCAATATAGCCTCTGTACTCTTCAGATTTAATTAACTTGACATTAAAGATCCGAATATTGTCACAGATGGGTACAGGAAAAGAGTCTAAAAGATATTCAGTACAATCACTAGTTTCTTTCAGTATCATTCCCACTTGATGAAACATATCATTCATCAACATTGATATACCGTGCAATCGTCGATTGAAGCGTGACTTTTCTAACATATGTGGTATCAAGTTGTGGTCTTTCATATAACCGCAAGCTTGACTATGATTACCGTTAAAGAACATCGCGGCGATTATTACCGTTGTAATAATTTCTGCATCACTCATATTTCGACGGCAGTCTTCGTCATGCCCAATCGCCTTTAATAAGTCGTCAATGATAGCATAGACAGCAATTGTTTCATTTAGCATATACCCCTTGTCTCTGGAGGGGATTTTATTGCTTTAAGTGCTTTTATCGATCGCCGTGGCAAAGCAACTAATATGCCTGCAAGCATCCGTTTCATATTCATATTTAAGTTTCCTTTGGTGTCTCTGATAAAAGTTTTGTTGGTCAAGGTGTCTTATTTACTCAATATGTACAGGGACAATAATTTATGCACTCAAGGAATCATAGATTTAGGACGAGTTGTTTCATTTGAATGAGTATGAGGGTGATTAGACCCTTTACCCAACCTCTGACTCGATACAGCGTGTGATGGTCTAGGGAGGGCGGAAAGGAAACTGGAGGCGATCGCACTACTATTTGTCCTACCGCTCGTGACGGTGTGGAATACGCCAACTTCCCGGAGTCGGGATTTTGGCAGAGGTCTACCGCTTGTGACGGGGTAGAGGGTGTAAGCAATGACAGAGGTTATGCCTTGTCTATTTCTGTAGGCATAACCTTTGCCGCGCTCCTCCCTTCTCGGCTATGGGATTTTGGCTATGGAACAGGGGTTTATCTTTTTCAAAACGGGAAACCCCTCCTTTGGATGGGGGGCTAGAGGTACTAATTTGGATCAAGTCTTCAACTAAATTCCGGTTTTATCTGTACTCATAGTGAGTAGGAATCCATTTGCGATAGCGACCTGAGCCTTGCCAATGTCCAGCAATTTTCACCCGATGCGCACTTGCTATTAATGTCGGTCTAGATGCCTGCGTGTGAAAATGAGGGTTAACAATGACTGATTCTGCTGATGCCTGCTGTGTTGATAGTGCAGTAATAGCGAATGGTAGAGCAAGTATTACGCTTGCGATAATCCGTTTCATCATCAAATCTCCTTTGACTAATTAGGCACTCGCCGATTAAATTTTTATCCGGCGTGGTTTTCTGTATTTATTGTCCGTAACAGTAGCTTTTTTATCCAATCGTATTCTTACTCTACTGAAAATGAATTTTGTGTGAATTAGTAAGTGTGGCGCTTCTCAGGAAGTTGGAAGGGCTACCCGCCGTCTCCCGGACCCAACTCCCTACAGATCGCGCTCCTAGTCTTTTGAGTCCTTAGATGAGCTAGAATTCGCTTTATTTCAACGTTGCAAAGTGCTATCTAATCACCACGAAATACTTTGCGTCAACGAGTTTCGCGGTTAGTACGTAAGACATTGTCGTTCTCAAAATCGATTGACAATCACATTGGGGCAATTTGGTATTTCGTTCATCATTATAACGACAGTTTACGCGCTTAAATCATTACTATGCATCACTACCAAATAATTAATATCGGGCGTTGTTGATTTATTACTTAATATGAAGTTTACCAAGTTAAATTATTGTCAATATCTGCTCAGTAGCCAAATCAATTATACCATTACTAATTTTGCCGACCATTTAGAAAGCATTAGTCACGATAAAATTAACTATTATTTGAAGAATGAAAAGTTAACACCTCGGCTACTTTGGGAAAATGTAAAAGATTTAATTGTCACTTCGGAGAATGCTTACATCATCTTTGATGATAGCATTTTAGATAAAAGGTATTCTGACGAAATCGAAATGGTTAGGAGACAATATAGTGGTAATGAACATGGTGTTCTCAAAGGAATTGGTCTAGTTAACTGTATATATGTAAATCCTAAACTTCAAACGTTTTGGGTAATAGATTACCGTATTTTTAATCCTGATGTCGATGGGAAAACTAAAATAGACCATGTGAAAGATATGCTGCAAAACCTTGTATATCAGAAGCTTCTGCCATTTGATACTGTTTTAATGGATACAAGGGGGTGCAGTACATGATTTAATGCTTTATATCGATAGTTTAGACAAAGTTTATTATTGCCCTTTGAAGAAGAACCGTTTAGTTGATGATACATTTTGTCAAGATAAATATAAACATGTTGAATTATTAGAATGGAGATCTGAAGAGTTAGAATGTGGTAAAATAATTAAGATTAAAGGGTTCCCTGCCAATAAAAAAGTGAAACTATTCCGGGTTACTGTTTCTACCAACAGAACGGATTACGTCGCTACTAACGACTTATCTCAAAGTTCTACGGATGTTGTACAAGAGGTGTATAAAATTCGGTGGAAAATAGAGGAGTTTCATAGAGAAGTAAAACAATTAACTGGGATTGAATCTTGTCAATGCCGTCTCGCTCGTCTTCAACGAAATCATATTGCTTGTGCTATGTTGGTTTGGGTAAGATTAAAGACTTTAGCCTATCAAACTGGTCAAACTATTTATCAAATTAAGCATAACTTGCTTGTCTTATATTTAATTCAGCAACTAAAACGCCCAGATATTCGTATGTGTTTGGGTTGATTTAAATTGCTGCGTGGCATGGCTGCGCCCTGCCCGCCATTTGTGCCAGTTGCGTCAGTCCTGCTAATTCAAACTTGAGCCAAGCACTGAAATTCGAGTGCATACTACAAAAGTACTACTAGATCGGGATCGCCCTGTACCAGTTGCGTCAGTCTTGCAATACCTTTGTACTCTTTTGAGAGCGATCGCTTGTGTCAGTTGCCTCAGTCCTGAATAATATGCCTGTACTATTAAATAGCGATCTCTTCCCTGTGCCTTTGGCGATCGCTGTGCCAGTTGCGTAAGTCCTGATAAAATAGGGTGGCGTTTCTTAAACAAGTTAATATATCACTATAACCTAGCCCTTTCAAGGTGGTGAAATTCGGAACGAGTATTGGTTATTTCAACCTTCAAAAAGCCCAAAATCTGAGCGGAGGATTCAAGATGGTAGCACTGAAACAACGTATCAACGTTTGTCACCTTGAAAGGGCTGGTCCTAGGCACTTCGGGTACAAGCACCATTACTTTAGAAAATGGTGATCGTCGCAGTGAAGTTGCGTCAGTCCTGCTTACTAATACTTACGTACTATAGTTGGCGTTCGCGTTGTGCCAGTTGCGTAAGTCCTGATGATAGTGTCAACAGATTTTTGCTACGTGAGAGGTACGATCCCAAGGATCTATTTGATGAAGTTAAGCCTTCAATCAACTTAGTAGGTGGCACATTAAGTGGAGATGATACGGTAATTGATAAGCCTCATAGTGAGCCAAAATTAACAGAATTAATTGGTGATTTTTATTCGGGACGGCATCATCGTACAGTCAAGGGAATTCAGTTAATCACTTTGGATTACACGGATATATCTGGTAAGTCCGTACCTGTAAATTATCGCATTTATAATAAACAAGATGGTCAGACAAAAAACGATTATTTACGAGAAATGATTAGTGAAGTTTTGGCTTGGGGATTGGAGCCGAAGACAGTGACTACTGACGCCTGGTATTCCAGTCAAAAAAACCTGAAATTCTTTAAGAACAAGGAATTACAGTTTTTAACTGGTATAGCAAAAAACCGATCGTGTTCAGTTGATGGTAAAAATTTTACCCAAGTTCAAAATTTGGAAATTCCAGAGAACGGTTTAATAGTGCATCTCAAAAAGTTTGGACAAGTGAAAGTATTTCGGAGAATTTTCAAAAACGAAATTCCCAGATACTACATCATGTATGTATCTGATAAAGATGCACTATTTTTAATTTCTCTCGCCGAATTTAAGGAGTTACATTCGATTCATTGGGGGATTGAATGTTACCATCGAGACCTGATCGCAAGTGTGTGGAATTGAGCTATTTATGGTGAGTCCAGTCCTGCAGGCGGGTTTCCCGCCGTAGGGAACTGGCGAACCCGAAGGGTGAGAACATCTGAGGCAATCAAGACTCACTTTTTTAGTGCTATCCGCGCCTTTACACAACTAGAATTAATGCGAACCGAAGAGTTAGTTGAAAACTGGTATGAAGTCCAGAGAAATTTGTCTCTTCAGGTGGCTCGTGACTTCATTCTGGAACATCTTGAACAAAAAGTGGGCTTGAATGCACATAATCAGATTCCTGTCAATGCGTAAGTCCTGTATCATGTGATAAATCTTCCAAAATCTCTGCTAAACGTGTGCAACCTGGATATTTCGATTCTGCCAGTAAAAACAGAGTGTAAGTGTTGAGATCACACTTGGCGGTGGACGGCTTGGTAGTCGATCTGATTGTCCGTACCCTCAATAGAGACAATGTAAATTATCCATCTTTCCAGTCTCCTGGTGATTAGCGATCGCCTATATTTTTCGGGTTTTTAGTACTGCATTTATTGTCTCATTTGTCAATGCGTAAGTTCTGAAATTGAACAAATTGCTCAAATACTTAAACAACGCATAGACAAACATCAAGCGTCGGGTCGCACCTTAACCTTGAAAGTGAAGTTTTCGGATTACCAGCAGATTACCCGTAGCAAGACATCGCTCGTTCCAATTAGTGATTTGAGTGCGATTAGCCTGATGGCAAAGACACTATTTGAAGCGATTGAACTGGGCGATGTCTCACGACAAGCCGCTCCGCGTCTACGTGGTATTAGGTTGTTGGGAATTTCGCTATCGAATCTTGGTAGCGTCAAGGAAGCTCAAATAGTTCAATTGCCACTATTTTAAAACGGAAACATCAACTTGAGCGCTCCTTATGGTCTGTTTGGCGCAAAGGCGATCGCCTAACCATCAAAACCGAATGCTACCAGAGGTCATAAGTTGAAAACCTCCTGCCAGGGCTACAAAAGCAATAAAAAATTCCCATAGACTGGTAGCTCTTAAAATAATTCCACCGCTCAAAAATACTAATACTGCACCAACACCTAGTAAAATCCATCTGATGTCAGCAACAGCACCATCAGTGGTAACTCGGTAAACGCTTTCGGTGGCGGTATCTATAACAGTGGCACCGTTGATGTTCGCAACAGCACTATTAGCAGTAACTTTGGAAGAGGAGACGGCGCTGGCATCAATAACTCTAACGGCGCAAACCTGACAGTGAGCAACAGTACCATCAGCAGTAACGTGACATTCGGCAACGGCAGCGGTGGCGGCATCTCTAACAGTGGCGGTATCGTTGATGTTCGCGACAGCACCATCAACGGTAACTCGTCAATCGGCAACGGTGGCGGCATCTCTAACAGTGGCGGTATCGTTGATGTTCGCGACAGCACCATTAACGGTAACTCGACAATCGGCAACGGTGGCGGTATCTCTAACAGTGGCACCATGACGGTGAGCAACAGCACCATAAGTGGCAACAGCAGCGTCGTAGGCAGTGCCAATGGCTTCATCATTGGTGGCAACGGTGGTGGCATCAATAACAGCGGAACAGTAGCGCTGCTGTTCAGTACCCTCACCCTCAACCAAGCGGCCAATGGCGGTGGTGTGTACAATAATACTAATGGCTCTACCAGCGCGCGCAATACAATTATCGCCGCCAACCTCTTAAGTACAGACGGCATCAACCCTGATGTATCTGGCACATTCACTAGCTTTGGCTACAACCTAATTGGTGACAGCACAGGTAGCACAGGATTCGATGCCACAGGAGACATAGTAGGCACAAGTGACAACCCAATTGACCCCCGTCTAGCGCCCTTAGACTTCAATGGTGGTCCCACCCAAACGATCGCCCTCCTCCCAGATAGTCCAGCAATTGATGCAGCAGACCCCACAGTACTAGATACTGACCCCACTACCGACCAGCGCGGTTTGCCTCGTGTAAGCAATGGTAGAGCCGATATTGGGGCATTTGAAGTCCAAGTCTAGCAATACTCGCGTTGTGTGTTTGCTCACTATTCGACCCTTATCTTCGATTACAGTAAGGTTCTATGTGGAGCGCACATTTTAACGAGTGCGATTGGGCTTTAGCCCACTGCGCTTCGCGCAATCGCGGATGTTCGCGCTAAGTACGAGTTCCCCGATTGTACAGCCCTTAAGGTAAGCACAGTCGCCAATATTCGCGAGCGTACCCAGTCACGCTTTTTACAAAACTTCATCTCTGTGCCGTGTGCGATCGCACACCTTGTAGAGGAACGAGTATTCGCTTCTGTTGGTGGTACTTTTCAATTCACAATATTGATGCTTACGCTTTAATTCTTTCAATTTAAAATTATATATTTTAACCAGATAATAACATGATAATAACTTTTTAATTGTAGAGTTTTTCTAATCAGGGCAACAGTTGAGATTGTAATTTACTCCCATTACAAAACTTAAATATATGGATTTATTAACTCCTAACTCTACTACAAACTCGCCCTTAACACCTGCATTCGGGGATAACGTGCAAGACTTGCTAAGTACTGGAACCTTACAGGTACGCCCCAGTGCCATCATTACGGTAAACAGTATTGCCGATGGTGTAGATGACTTGGAATCAGGCGTGACCACCTTAAGGGATGCCATCAATCGAGCAAACTCCGACGAGGGAGAGGACTTGATTGTATTTGATAGGTCGCTGTTTTCCAGTCAACAGAACATTACTTTGAACTTGGGAGAACTAGACATCACCCATAACTTGAGCATCATTGCTCCTAGGGACTCACTGACTGGTGGGGATTTGGTGACGGTGAGTGGCAATAATACTTCACGGGTATTTGAGATCGCTAAAGGAGCAACGGTAACTGTCTCGGGATTAATCGTTGCTGATGGTAGTGCAACGGGAGACGATGGGGGTGGAATTAAGAACTCTGGTACACTCACTCTAGACAGCAGCATTGTTCGTAATAACTCTGCAATTAGTGTTGGCAACTTCTACTTATATACGGGCGGCAGAGGCGGCGGTATCTATAACGATTTCTACAGTACCTTGACGGTAAGTAACAGCACCATCAGCGGCAACTTGGCAAGCTCCGGCAGCACTCAAAGTAGAGGTAACGGCGGTGGCATCTTTAGCAACAACAGTAGCACCGTTGCTGTAAATAACAGCACTATCAGCGGCAACTCAGCAAGCACCGGCGGTGGCATCATGAGCGAACCTAACGCAATGGTGACATTAAACAACAGCACCATCAGTAGTAACTCGGCAAGCGATCGCGGCGGTGGCATCTATAACGGTGCTTCAATGGTAACGGTGAACAACAGCACCTTGGACGGTAACTCGGCATCTGAAGGAGGTGGCGGCATCGATAGCTATGGCGGCACCTTGAATGTTAGCAACAGCACCATCAGCGGTAACTCGGCAAAGTACTACGGCGGTGGCATCTATAGTATTAGTAACAAAACTCTCTTGAGCAACAGCACCCTGAGCGGTAATTCTGTAGCTGGGGACGGTGGCGGTATCTACAACGATGTCAATAGCGCCTTGACAGTGATAAACAGTACCATCAGCGGTAATTCAACTACCCCCTCGCCATCCGGCATCCTCACTAGCAGTGGCGGCGGCATCTTTAACTCTGGTTTCAGTCTTATGTTGACGGTAAGTAACAGCACCATTAGCGGTAATTCGGCAACTGGTAGTGGCGGCGGTATCTTTAACTATGCCTTCAGTCTCATGTTGAGGGTAAGTAACAGCACCATCAGCGGTAATTCGGCTGGTGATAATGGTGGCGGCATCTCTAATAATAATGGCGGTGATAATGGCAGCAACATGTCTAAGGGTAGAACTTTTATAGTGAGCAATAGCATTCTTAGCAACAACTCAGCAGGTAATAATGGCGGTGGTATTTATAACAGTTACACTGGTAACTTAACGCTGCTATTCAGTACCCTCACTCTCAACTGGGCTGCCAATGGTGGTGGTGTGTACCAAGACAATGTTCCTCGTTTTTCTTATTCTCTTCCTGGTTCTAACAACGTGCGCAACACAATTATCGCCTCTAACCTCTTAAACGAAAACGGTATCAACCCCGACGTATCTGGCACCTTTACAAGCAATGGCTATAACCTAATTGGTGACAGCACAGGCAGTACTGGATTTGGCAGCCCAGGAGACATAGTTGGTACAAGCGACAACCCCATTGACCCAAGACTTGCTCCCTTAGACTTTAATGGTGGTTCTACACAGACAATAGCCCTCCTCTCAGATAGTCCAGCAATTAATGCAGGTGACCCAACTATACTGGATACTGACCCTACAACCGACCAGCGGGGTTTAGCTCGTGTAGTCAATGGTAGAGCAGATATTGGGGCGTTTGAAGCCCAGGTCTAACGATAAGACGTTGTGTACTTATTGGGCAATGTTGTGCTGTTAGTCCAGAATGCTCTTTACAATGGATATATGAAACTACAGACCCGAAGCGATCGTTGTTGGACTTGAGCGCGATTCCTGTCATCGGATTTGGAGTGTATAGTGCTATGTCTGCCCCGCTACCCCGAAGGGTTTCCACCACCTACCGAGAAAGGCAAGATCGAAATTAAGCATTACCCACGATTACGTTCTGGCACCTATACATACAATGGACAACTCAGTCAGGCGGCAAACGCTGCTTTTGAACCCTTATACCGTCATATCAGCTCAAAATCGTCACAGTGTTGCTGGATAGACAGCCTCGCCTCGATCTAGGTAGCTTTCCGCTTCTAGTCTGTCCGGGCTAAAGCACACCGCATAACAATACTTAATGGATGTTTCAGGCAAGCTGTTTTGCTAAAGTCCAACAACTTACATTTTTTAAAATAACCCAAAACAGAAAACTTTTAATATGAAAAAATTGTCTCTTATTCTTACTTTCGCTATCCTAGCTTTTGGTAGCATAGTTGTTAACAGCCAAGAAACATCCTCACCGAATAATTACACTCAGTCTGTCACCCGTAAAGTTTTAGCTAATGGTTATCCGACTCAAGATAAAAAGCAAATTCTTGAACTTGTGCGTTATATAATTGCACCAAGAACAAAACTCCCTATTCATACTCATCCGGGAATGCAAATTGAACGAGTAGAGGCAGGAACTTTAACTTATACTGTTGTGGAAGGAGAAGCTAAAGTAACTCCTGCTAACGGTACAGAATTGATTCTGACAAAAGGGAAAACTATACAGATGACAGTAGGAGATTGTTTAGTTGAACCTGGTGGAATGGTTCATTATGGAGAAAACCAAACAAACAGCCCAGTTATTCTGTTGTCTGCTTCTCTATTTGATGCTAACCAACCAAAAGCTATTTTAATCAATCCTAAAAACAAATAAAAGTAGGCGTTACTGGCGCTTTGATAGCAATCGATGATTCGATAATTCAGAAGTCATTTTAGAGGCGGTCATCCAACGAGGCGATGTGCAAAACAATATCCCAAATTTATTCGCGACATAGCGAGCGCCCGATTCGCACTTCGGTTCAGTAGAGGTGTATGTACGCAATAAATGCGTTGTACCAGCACGATTGTGTTGAACGCAAAAGACCGAAGCGATCGCCAGCTTTTTTCTCTAAGTGCAATGCGTTCATCTAAGATAGAGCGTTGTATGCATTATTGAGAGAGCTTTGCTCCTATGTCAAAAGAGTACCGCTGTACGCATAACGCATTATACTTACATAACGGTTTACACGATTGCAAAAGTTACATTGAAAATTACCAGGACTTGCACTATGGTCACGGGTTGCAGACGGCGGTTAACATCGCTTTGTGGTGGTTGTTGCCACAAGACCAACGCTTACGGCAGGAATTGGAGTTGAGTTTGATTTTGAAGTGGCGATCGCCCTTTAACTATCTATAACAAAAAATAAATCATCCACAACAACAACAACAGACTTCAAACGCAAACTTGTTGCTTTGTTGTAGACAGGTATTTACTTACGTAGAAAAACCATCTACAATAGTTATATGAGATTAACATTACAAAGAGGCATAGACCCAACAACGCACAAGGTAGTCTGGGTTGTGCTTGATGAAAATTACGAGCTGGTTGAACCCATTCAACGTTACTTAACCTTCCTTTCTGGAACAAAATCTCCTTATACGGTTGAGGCGTATGGCAATGATTTAAAGCTATGGTGGGAGTTTTTAGGCTCTGCCAGTTTAGACTGGCGAGCCATTCAAATTGCAGACCTGGAAGACTTTGCGTACTGGCTCAGAGTTGGGGGTACATCTACATTTAATGTTGTTTCAATGCAGCCAGTTGAAGCTTGTAGGTCTGAACGAACAATTAACCGAGCTATTACTACTGTTTCGGGTTTTTATGAATATCATATTGCTAATCAAAGAGTGGATTTCAAACAATTTGATAGGTTTTTTTTACCGTCCGGTTTAAAGAGAAAGCGATTCCTAGCTGGAATTGCTAAAGCTAAACCAATGCGAAGGAAACTTGTCAAACTGAAAGAACCGAAAAAGTTCCCTGGGTGCTTAACAGATGAACAGGTTGAAACATTAGTGAATGCCTGTACCCGACTAAGAGATAAACTTATTATTCTAATGCTCAATGGAAGTGGGATAAGAAAGGGAGAATTGCTAGGACTTAGCCATGACGATATTGGAGATTTTGATGATTACACTATTAAGGTAGTTCAAAGAGATAACCCTAATGGAGCAAGAGCGAAAGGACTTGAACGGATAATTCCTGTAACCAAAGATCTATTGCGACTTTATGAAGAGTATCTCATTAGAGAATATCCTGAGTCAGGAATACCTTATGTTTTTGTGAACATTTGGGAAGGAGAAATAGGACAACCTTTGAAACCTAATGTTCTTAACACAATGTTTAATCGGTTATCAGAAAAAACTGGAATAAAGGTATACCCTCATTTATTCCGTCATACTTATGCAACGAGATTACTTAGAGCAGGAATGCAACCAGATAGAGTTAGCTACCTTCTAGGACATACATCTGTACAAACAACATTAGATATATACTCGCACGTTTTAGAAGAGGGAGATCTGATGGCGGTGATAAAACAAGAGGAACAAGATAAATGAATCAAGAAAATTTAGAAGTTGAACCGCTTCTCAACCTCAGTCAGAACCTAGCAGCACGACAGTTGTTAAAAAATCCCCTTCTACAAAAGGATGTATGGAGAACAAATGTTGACTTAGGTTTGAAAGTTAACGGGCACAGACAGCAGTTAACGATTAATTTCACAGAGATATCGCCAGACTGGTTTAAATTATTGACAAAGCTTTACACATTAGTTAGGGCTAAACCAGGTAATCCAGCCCAAACTATTGTCAATGAAATCAATCGTCTGAAAAACTTTTCCTTCATACTCTCGACCCTACCCATTTACAGTCCAGATGCGATTGATGAGTCAGTTTTTGATGACTTTGATTATTGGCTGCAAACGAAAAAATTAAAAGAGAGTAGTATTCAAGGGTATTACAAGGCACTCTCAAATTTCTTTAATACTTGTCGCTTAGAAGGTTGGCTTGATGTTAATACTTATTGGTTTAAGGGAAAGTTTAAAGCAATTCATCCTAAAAATGATGAGATAGAATATATTCCTGAAGAAGTTTGGAATCAAGTAGATAAAAATCTTAACATTCTACCCGAGCCATTACAAAGGATGGTATTACTGATACGGACTTTAGGGTTACGGGCTGGAGAACTTCTTAATCTGAGCTTTGACTGCTTGAGGCAACGTAACGGTGAGTGGTATATAAGACTTGAAACTGAAAAAATTGGTGAAGAGGATGAGCTATTAATTTGTGAGCCGCTTCTTGTAGCTGTCATTAAACAGCAACAGAATTTTATTAGGCAGCATTTTGGAGAGAATTACGAGCAATTATTCTGTGTGAGTAAAAGATGGGGTCGTACCCAAGAAGGAATTGATGCTCTTGTTTTTGTACCACAGCCTCAAATAATGTCATTAAAGTCATTTAATCAGTGGTTGAATAGATTTGCTAACAAATGTAAGATTTGTACCAAGGATGGTCAAATTTGGCACTTTACTTCTCATCAATTTCGTCGCACTGTTGCAACAGTATCGTCTAATGCTGGGGTAGACCCATTAGTTATTCAACATACGCTCAGACACCGTACTCCTGAAATGCTGAAACATTATGTCAGTCGTAACAAGAAAGTATTAAGTGCAGAGCTTGAAGAACTCATGAAAGAAAGAAATTATGTCAATGTTGAGGGCAAGATAGTTGATGTTTATAAACCGAAAAATCCAGTTGATGAATTAATACGTCGTAAGATGTATCAAGTGACAACCCAATACGGAGAATGTCATCGCTCATTTCTTCAAGCCCCCTGCCAAACAGTCAATGCTTGTTGGAGATGCGAACATTGGCGTACAACAGATGAAGATTTACCGCATCTCAAACAGGATTTAGAACGAGTTGAGAAGGAATTGAAAATTGTTAAACTAGAGGGGTTAATCAAATTAGAGCAGGGGTTGGAAGGAGATCATAACAATCTTAATAACTGTATTGAAGCTTTGGAGAAAGTTAGTGATTGACATAGATTGGAATAGAGATTATAAATACGAATTTATTTGCCCTTACTGTGAAAAGCAAGGTTTAAGGCTAAGGGGTAAAGATAGAAATAATAAAAGAAGGTTTTACTGCTCCTTCTGTCGAAAAAAAGTTTCAGACTCTTGTCGAATTAACCTCTTTGATTCATTTAGTAAAGTGAACTGGACAAGAGATTATAGGGTAGGCGATTTTATTTGCCCTAAGAAGGATTGCAATTCTAGAGATGTGCAACTAGCTGGACAGAAACGTAAGAAGAGAAGATTTAGATGTGAGGTATGTGGAGCTAGTATATTAGAGTCTTGTGATCTTACGGACTACAATGTAGTTTCTAGACTGAGCAAGAAGCAGCCTGGGATTATCAAATTTTCATTTGATGATGACAAATGGGACTTACGAGTCATCAATCCCAATTATAATGAGCGTGAATCTTATTATTGTATTCGTTTTGAAAAAGTGAAGCTTGATTGGTTTAAAGTTTATGTCAAACAGTACATTTATCATCTTTGTAAATTAAATACTTCTTTCGGTACTATTGACGCGAATATATCGAGCTTAAGGATTTTTTCTAAATACTTATTTGAGAAAGAAGTAGCTAGTGTCAGCGAGATTGACAGAAGTTTAATTCTTGACTTTATTAACTGGGATAAAACAACTAATGATGGATTGAGAATAAGATTAGGCGGATTACGGAACTTTTTCACCACTGGTACAATCCGGGACTGGTTTGAAGTTGACCAAGATATCATCCGAGATGATGATTATCCTAAGAGAAAATTAAAAACTCCCGATCCTATACCTGACTGCGTTCGAGAGAAAATTGAGAAAAACCTTTATAAATTACCAGACCCATTTGCACGAATGTGGTTAATCTCCTTCTTTACTGCAATGCGACCAGGAGAACTGGCTATGCTTAAAAAAGGCTGTTTAATTCAAGAAGGGGGTACTTGGAAAATCATCTTTAACCGTCCAAAGAATAAAGAAGAACAGCGTATAATATTTATTACGAGAACTATTGCTCTTGTCGTTCAAGAGCAGCAAGCATACATTAAAGAATTATGGGGAGAGGATTGGGATTACCTCTTTTGTCACTACCGTGGGTTATCAGATGAAGATCCTACTCAACCTAATCTTGAACCAGTAAGAAGAGTAATACCCCAAGTTCCAAACATATTTTCTAAAGCTATTCGTTGCTTAATTAGGGCAGAAAATATCTGCAATGACAATGATAACCTAGCTAAGTTTAGTCACAGATTAGTACGCTCTACCCGACTCACACAACTGTACAATCTGGGACATGACATTACAGTAGTGCAGCATTGGGCAGGACATAAAAAATATTCTACCACTGCTCGTTACTACACAAAAATTACTCCAGAAAAGTTTAAGAACGAAATAGGGCATATTCAGCAAGCTTTATTTAATGCTGATGGAAAATATGTGGCTTATGATTCCCTACCCAAATCTTTTTGGGAAAACCGCAAAGCTCACCAGCTTCACCCACCCGAACAATACGAAAATCTCTTTACTGAATACAACATGAGTAACACTCCTATTTATGGGTATTGTGCTCAACCATTAGAGGAGCGTTGTGATAAATTTCGGGCTTGTTATACCTGCCGCTGTTTTGTTGCTACACCAGAGAAGTTACTTCAATATATTGAACTGCGTGACAAGTTGAAAAAGAAGTCCGAAGTTGCTTTAAAGCAGGGTCAGAATGTTTTAGTCGAACAGTTTAGAGTGCAAGTTATGCAGCTTGAGAAAATTATTGCTGGATTGGAGGGAGGAGCATGAGTGAGGAACAGATAAAAATCGGAACTGAAAATCTCCTGAAAGCTCAATCGACTCGCAAGGATGATGCAAGAGAACGAGCGTTACAAGCAATTGAAAACTTGGAGAAGAGAGGTGCAAAGGTTTCTTTTCGTTCTGTAGCCAGGGAAGCAAACCTCAGTGTTAGCTACCTTTACAAGTACGATGACATTAAAGTGCGTATTGCCGAGACTAGGAATAATCAGGGTTCATTACCCAGACAACTACAGCCTAAGTCTGATTCTTCCTACAATAAAATTTTGGCTCGCCTTAAAGAACGGACAGTAAAGCTAGAAGAAGAAAACAAAAAACTTAAAGGTATTAATGAAGGACTTGCGGGTAAGGTTCATCGCATTCATTTTTTAGAAGACCAAGTTGAGCGACAGAAGCAAATCATCGAAGATTTGCAAGCCAGGATGAAGGAGTTACAAGTACAGGTTAATCAATCCAAGGTAGTTCCCATTACTCAAGGTAAGTCAATTGAGGAGAAAAATTATGACGAAGAAAGTAGGGGGTGTATTCTTACAGAAAAACTGAAAACTCAAATATCTGAAGTTGGAATCAAACTTAATAATAACTTAATTCAGTTGATTAATTCGTCCACTGACAAGCAAGTATCCAATGCTCTTGCGGTAGTTAAAGAAAGACTAGCAGTAGGAAAAGTTAAGTCAAAAGTAGGTCTGTTTAGAAGTGCATTAGTAGAAAAATGGCAGCCTAATGAAACTGAGACAGATATACAAAAAACTCAGTTTAATGAATGGTATGAATTAGCAAAAGCCTATGGAATTGTGATTGATAGTAAAGAGGAGAATGGTGTAATTTTAGTTGAAGAGAATTCTAAAGAGTGGATTGCTTATGAAAAGTTTTCTAGAAAATGGACTTTAGAGTATTTACGTCAGAGAGTTAAAAGATGAACAATTAACAAAATATATAGTATGGATTACTCGGGAATATTAGAAATTTTTAAATCATCTCTTACCTTCACTAATGAAGTTTTTAGTTTCTTAAATACTAATTTCGCTCAATTAAGTAAACAGAATCAATATTAAATCTGGTTAAACACACATAGTAAAATCTTTATTTGTTTGTGCATACCAATGGTAAAAAATGAAACCACGGATGAGGTCATGCTCTTAATTTTGATTTCCTGGGCTTCATTAAAGTACTGGTGAAATCTTAATTTTTTTGACTGAAATGAGGTAACTTCGTTAATTTATCCGCAAGTGATAAAAGAGGGTTAAACTCAAGTGTGGCTGAGAGGCAGCTTGATAGTAATCTGATTATTAGTAATCAATTTAGATATTCATTAGTCTATGAGGGCAGTTTACCATCTGTTGTGTAAAGCTTATACAAAAGAGTTATTATTGAATAATTCTTTTGTAGACGTTGTGCGTACAATATAATTTTAATAAGGAGAACTGGCAGGGGTGGGGGCAACCATTTGGGTAGATCTAAAACGTCAATATTGGTGTACTGTATTCTTGGTATTGAGTGTTTTCCATTAAAAAAACAAGGTTAATAATGCTCCGTTCGTACACCGCATGGCTTGTTCCAGTAGCCTTCACTTTACTAGGTTTTGGTTCAACTTTAGGAAAAGCAGTAGCACAAACGACTTACACATTTGACGCCACCTATAACGCATTGTCTGCGCTTAGTAGACCCATTACTGAAGATATAACAGCAAGAACTATCTCAGGGGAAAGTAACAATGCATCTTTTGGTTTGACCAAAGCCTCTGGTTTACTCTATGTCCAAACTGACTTAACCAATGGTTCTTACCGCTTTAGTACCAATCCAGCAACATTTGGTTTGCAAGGTTTGCCACTTGGTGGGGTAACGTTATTTGGTAGCGGCGATAATAAACTATCTTACGGCGTTGATAATGGCACCGGAAGCATTAATCTTGCAAATCTAAGCACCACTGGCTCTGATACTGCCAACATCACTGGGGGTGAAGGTCTATTTCTTGATGCCACTGGCACGCTGACTGGTTCTGAGGTTTATCAAGTTGGCAATCTTGTGGTAGATCCAACAAGTCCAAGTATTGGCTCTGTGAGAGTGAGTGGCACTATCTCTGTACTTCCCAACCAGATTCCAGAGCCAAGTAACACAACTGTACTGATCAGCATAGGTGTGATTGGGGTTGGTTTCCTGCGGCGCCGACGCAACCTTAAAGCAGCTGACTGTTGAAATGAACAAAGGAAATATTTGGGTACAATCCGGAAGGCTGCCCTCTGCTGTTGTATAAGTATATAACTAATTAACTTGAAACCTCTATACAGAAATCTAACCACACTGTTTAAAGCAGTGTGGTTTTATATTTGGAAATTATTATTCGACAATTTGTAGAGTTAACCGTACCAAAAGATGGCAAGCTTCCACACATAAGAACACACTCGCTTTCTTGGTCGGTAATCATCATTTAACTTGTGCTAAAAACCGAATTTACACGATTTTTATTGATGACTAATATGAGATTAAAGCAAGAAATTAAATTCTGAGTTGAGCAAGATAGGAGAAAGGAGAAATTATGTTAGTTCGTTACAATCCCTGGCAAGACATTAACTCTCTTCAACGTCAAATGAACCGCTTGTTTAATTCAACTGTAGTACCATCCTCAGTAGGGGAAAAAGCGTTTATAAGAGTTCCCGCTGTTGAGATGCAAGAAACAGAAGATGCTGTCTATCTAAAGCTGGAACTGCCAGGAATCGAAGCCAAAGACTTAGATGTGCAAGTTACAGAGAATGCTGTTGCTATCAGTGGCGATCGCAAGTCCGAGAAAAAGACCGAAGATAATGGTCGGACTGCGACTGAATTCCACTACGGTAAATTCCAACGTGTTATTCCTTTGAATGCAAGAATTCAAAATACCAACGTTACAGCAGAATACAAAGATGGTATTTTGAATTTGACACTGCCTAAGAAAGAAGAAGACAAGAACAAAGTCGTCAAAGTTAATCTTGAGCAGGCCGCTGCTTAATTGGTAGTCAGCCCCTTCTCAGTAGCGGAGACGCTACGCGAACGGGGAAATCACTCATTCAAAGCGTGATTATTTCTTCTTGCATTTATGGGGAAGTTAATAAATTTAAAAGCAATTATTGCAATAATTCTTTGTAAAGTGTCCGATTTTACATTTACTTCGGCATACCCCCAATCCCTCATTCTCACCGTTTATTCCGGCAATGAGTGTATTTTTCCTGTGATAAAAATTCTTATCACAGTAATAAATGTAACCAGACCCAAAATTTGTCAGGGTCTGGAAGCATAAGCGAGGATTTTAGTGTCTGAAACCCTGATTATTGCGTGGGTTAATTATCAGGAAATCCTAACATAGGAAGCATAACTTGTCCTATGACGCAAAATGGAACCATAAACCATCTGTAGGTGCTGAGATTTTTTGTGGGTTCAGTAATGCTTATGTAGCTTTTCAGTCTCGATGACATTTGGGCATAAAAACAAAATATATCAATACATCAAAGCAACTAGAGTTGAAAAATTTTACGTAGTGCCTACTTCATCCACAATCGTCAAGCAAGCAATGTTTTAACTGTGAAGGTTAAGAATAGATTATCAAAAAACCATGGGGGAACTTTAACAAAAATTAATTGTCTAATTTATGACTAAGGCTCATGGTTGTTATAACTGAAGAATTATCGGGAAATTCACCACTATTTTTAGCTAATTTAATCGACATTTCAATCAAAAAAGCAGCAAGGTTAGCTGTAGGACGTCCTTGAGACGCAGCCCATACTTCTAAATCTTCTAAGACGCTATCCGGCAACGTAACGTTAATTCTTTTGCTCACTATAAATGCTACCAGTATGTATCAACTAAATGCTCTGGATCTAATCAGTCAGGTTAAATTTAGATAATTTACATCATATTTACATCATTATAGATATATAAAAGATACTAGAGTCTGTCAAGTCAAAGAATTTGTGTGTTGTGTAATGATGGGGTGCAACCATGATGACACAAGAAGAATTCAACCAATGGTGTGTAAACCAAAGTCTTTCAAATCAAGCTCTGATTGAGATTGAAAAAATTCGCATTGCGCCTCCATCTCGTAGAGTAGGAAGTCGGGGTAAAAATGTTTCGGGGCGTTATCCTTCCCGGAAGATGGCTGCGATAATTCAGTTCGAGTCTCATAAAGTCGAACTTCCTTTTATCTATCAGTTAGAACATGGAGAAGATGTTTTAGAATATTATGACCAACCGCCTCCTTTTAAAATTCAATACAGTTCAGCATCAGGGCGCAATTTAGGTGTAATAATTACTCCAGATTTTTTTGTGATTAGGTCTCATAGTGCAGGTTGGGTCGAGTGTAAGACAGAAAGAGAGTTAGAAAAATTAGCACAAAAAAGCCCTCACCGCTATCAACTTGATATTAACAATAAATGGCAATCACCACCAGGGTTATATTATGCCCAACAGTTCGGTTTGGACTTCCAACTTTGGTCGAACGCGAAAATTAATTGGACTTTACAACGTAATCTAGAGTTTTTAGAGGATTACTATAAAAGTGATTCGTCATCAAAGCTTGAAGATAATTATAATATCGTTACTTCATTGGTAGAAGCGCAACCTGGAATTTCTATAGCTTCTTTATTAGATTATAAAGGAGTAAAGGCTGATAATATTTATAGTTTAATAGCCACAGAAAAAATCTACGTAGATTTAACAGCACATCTTTTAGTAGAAGCTGATAAGTGTCAGGTGTTTAAATCTCGTGTAGTAGAAAATGCTTTGAAGGCGATTATCTCGACAGAAAATTCAGGTCAAATGATGACGCCAATTGTTGAGATAATTCCAGGTACGTCAGTATTGTATGATGGAGTTTGTTTAAATATTATTTTAGTTGGTCAAGATTATCTGTTACTTAGCGCTAAAGAGTTTGAGACAATAGAATTAAAGATATCTGAATTCTTTGCTTTAGTTAATTCGGGGAAAATTCAAATAAATTCGATTAAAAATCAATCGCTGATTTATCAACAAGCGATGGAAATATTAAAGCAGGCTGACACAGAAGATTTAATTAATGCAAATCGTCGTTTCAGTCTATTAAAACCTTATTTAGATGGACAATCGGTGACCAATGCTACACCAAAAGAACGAACATTAAGACGTTGGCTTCATAATTATAAGCAAGCAGAGCAAAAGTATGGCTATGGTTATCTTGGGCTAATATCTTTAGAACGCCATAAAGGTAACCGTAATCGAAAGTTACCTCAACATGTTCTAGAACTTTTGTTAAAATTTATTGATGAAGAATATGAAAATAAAAAGCAAAAGACCAAACAATCTGTTTACGCTTCATTTGTACGTAATTGTTCAAAAGCTGGGATTGCTGATGACCAAATTCCTAGTTATAAAACATTCATACAAGAGGTAAAAAAACGCCCAAAACATTCTCAAATAGAAAAACGTTCAGGTAATCGTGCGGCGTATGAAATGGAAGCGTTTTACTGGGAACTAGAATTATCCACACCCCGACACGGTGATTTTCCCTTTCACATTGCTCTTATCTCTTACACAACGTCCACGAGGCTTTTGGGGCAAAGACTTGAAC
>CAZZYE010000015.1:0-25947 GCA_964658145.1 uncultured Stigonema sp. | reverse complement strand
TGCTGCTCAAACAATTGATGAATACATTTATCAGTGGTTGCAGGCGTTGCAGTATCATTCCACTCGGTTAACAACTGATTACGTTCGGCTGCACTCAACAGGGGTAATTCACCCACTGCTGCTTCTGGATTTTCGGCGATCGCGCTACACAAGTTCTGGAAATGAGCCGCCATGCGTTCAATGGTTGACCGATCAAACAAGTCAGTGTTGTACTCCCATGACCCTACCAATCCCCGGTCAGTTTCGGTGATTGAAAGTGTCAAATCAAACTTAGCAATGGTGCTTTCAAGATTTAACTCACACCAGGTACAACCAGGTAATTCTAATTCACTCTTTGGTGTATTGTGCAATACAAACATCACCTGGAACAGGGGGGAATGACTCAAGTCGCGTTGTAGTTGCAACGCCTCAACTACCTGTTCAAAAGGTACATCTTGATGTTCATAAGCTTTGAGTGTAGTTTCCCGAACTTGTGAGAGTAAACTCTCAAAACTGGGATGATCTTCAAAACGGGTTCTCAACACCAAAGTATTCACAAAAAAGCCAATCAAAGACTCTATTTCACTGCGGTTACGATTGGCAATTGGTGAACCAATTAAAATATCTGATTCACCACTGTAACGATATAGTAAAGTGGCAAAGGCTGCTAGCAGTGTCATAAATAAGGTTGTACCCGACGAACGAGACAGGCTTTGCAACTTCTGGGTTAAATCCCCATTTAACGTGAAACTTTCAGTCCTACCCTGGTAAGTTTGCACACTTGGACGACGGCGGTCAGTAGGTAATTGTAATAGGGATGGAGCGCCATTCAATTGAGAAAGCCAGTAATTTAGTTGAGTTTTTAGGACTTCTCCACTCAACCATTGTCTCTGCCAAACTGCAAAGTCGGCATACTGGATCGGTAATTCTGGTAAATGGGATGGAACTCCAGCACAATTGGCTTGATATAAACTAGATAGTTCTTGGATGAATATCCCTATTGACCAACCATCAGAGACAATGTGGTGCATATTCAGTAATAACACATATTCTCTGGCATCTAACTGCACTAAACTACACCTGATTAGTGTTGCGTTCTCTAAGTCAAAGGGGGTAATTGCTTCGAGTTGTACTTGTTGCTGTAAGACAGTTTCCCGTTCTGTAACTTCTAGTTGCTGTAAGTCCACCACATTGATGTTCATGGTGGCTTGTGGGTGAATTACCTGTATTGGTGTGCCATTCACAGTTGGGAAGCTGGTGCGTAGTATTTCGTGGCGGCGGACTATTTCCGATAATGCTTGTTGCAAAGCATTAATATCCAAGTTTCCACTGATGCGAATTGCTCCAGGTATGTTGTAAGTAGCAGAGGCTCCTTCTAGTTGGTTGAGGAACCACAGCCGCTCTTGTGCAAAAGATAGGGGTAATTCCGAGCTCTGTGTTCTTGGTTGAATGAGGGGAAGACTTAATCCCCGCTCGTTTGTGCGTAACTGGGTGATTGTTTGCTCTAGTTGAGCTACGGTGGGAAAAGAAAAGACTGCCCGTAGTTCTATTTCTACTTCAAAGGCAACTCTGAGTCGGGAAATTAATTGGGTAGCAAGTAGGGAATGTCCGCCTAAGCTAAAGAAGTTGTCGTTGATGCCTACTGCTTGCATACCTAGAACAGAAGCGAAGATGTTGGCGATGATTTCTTCAGTTGGTGTACGTGGTGCTACGTATTCATGTTCTCGGCTAATTTCTCCATTAGGTGCTGGTAGTGCGCGGCGGTCTACTTTGCCGTTGGCTGTTAACGGTAGGGTGTCTAAAGTGACAAAGGCAGAAGGCACCTGGTATTCTGGTAGCTTCTGTTTCAGGAATTCACGTAGTTGGTTGGTGGTGAGTAATTCATCCTCACTGACTATATATGCTACTAGACGTTTGTTACCCGTCAGATCTTCTGTGGCAATCACTACCGCTTGTTGGATTTGGGGATGGCTGTTGAGGACCGATTCAATTTCCCCTAACTCGATGCGGAAGCCGCGAATCTTTACCTGATTATCGACTCGACCAATGAAGGTAATGTTACCGTCACTACCGTAACAAGCCAAATCCCCTGTTTTGTAAAGGCGTTCTGATTTGTCATCCAAGAAGGGATTTGGGATAAATTTTTCTCTTGTGAGTTCTGGGCGGTTGAGGTATCCTCTGGCTAAACCATCTCCTCCGATGTACAATTCTCCGGGTACACCTATGGGTACTGGTTGAAGGTACTGATCTAAAATGTAGATTTGGGTGTTACTTATGGGGCGACCGATAGTAATTTTCTCACTACCGTGGCTGATTTGAGCTAGTGTAGCACAAACAGTAGACTCAGTCGGACCATAAGCATTAAAGAAACGACGACCAACAGACCATTGATTAACCAATTCTAAGGGACAAGCTTCTCCTGCTACAATTATCTGACCCAAGGCTGGCAATTCATCAGTGGGTAATACTGCTAGGGCAGAGGAAGGTAATGTCACATGAGTCACTCTCTCCTGATGTAGGATTTGCTTCAAATTATCTCCTGGCATTAACTTAGAAGCTGTTCCCAAAATTAGCATTGCACCAGTTGTCACAGCCATAAATATTTCCCAGACAGAAGCATCAAAACTTACAGAAGCAAATTGAAGAACACGACTAGTTGGTTGTAAATCAAATAAATTTCTTTGTGCTTGAGCAAGGTTGCACAAAGAATGATGTTCAATTGCTACCCCCTTGGGTTTTCCAGTCGAACCACTCGTGTATATAACATAAGCCAAATTATCGGAACATACCCCAGCATCAAGATTATCCTCTTCGTGTTGCTCTATTGCAGAACAATCTGTATCTAAACAAACCACCCGTGCAGTATGTAATGGCAAAGATGACAATAACTCAGAGTGAGTAACCAACACCTGGACACCCGAATCCACCAACATATAACTTAACCGTTCCAGAGGATAATTGGGGTCAAGGGGTACATAAGCACCACCAGCCTTAAGTATCCCCAACAGTCCCACCACCATCTCCATCGAACGTTCTACACAAATCCCCACCAATACTTCTGGTCCCACACCAAGGGTTTGTAGGTGATGTGCAAGTTGGTTGGCTCTTTGATTTAATTGAAGGTAGGTCAACTGCTGGTTCTCAAACACTACTGCCAAAGCAAGGGGTGTTTTCTCTACCTGCGACTCAAACAACTCATGAATACATTGATCGGCAGGATATTCAGACTCCGTATCATTCCAGTCCACTAACAATTGATAACGTTCGGCTGCACTCAACAGGGGTAACTCACTTACACTCAGTTGGGGATTTTCCACAATTGCTGACAACAAGTTTTGGAAATGAGCCGCCATGCGCTCAATGGTTGACCGATCGAACAAGTCCGTGTTGTACTCCCATTCACCTACCAATCCTTGGTCAGTTTCCGACATTGACAGTGTCAAATCAAACTTAGCAATTGTGCTTTCCCGATCTAACTGAGTCAAAGTTACACCTGGTAATTCAACCTCATCCATGGATGCATTTTGCAATACAAACATCACTTGAAACAGGGGGGAATAACTCAAGTCGCGTTGTGGTTGCAATGCCTCAACTACCTGTTCAAAAGGTACATCTTGATATTCATAAGCTTTGAGTGTAGTTTCTCGAACTTGTGAGAGTAAACTCTCAAAACTGGGATGATCTTCAAAACGGGTTCTCAACACCAAAGTATTCACAAAAAAGCCAATCAGCGACTCTATTTCACTGCGGTTGCGATTGGCTATGGCAGAACCAATTAAAATATCCGATTGATCGCTGTAGCGATATAGTAAAGTGGCAAAGGCTGCCAGCAGTGTCATAAATAAGGTTGTACCCGACTTAGCAGACAGGCTTTGCAACTTCTGGGTTAAATCAGTATTTAACGTCCAACTTTGAGTCGTACCCTGGTAACTTTGCACAACAGGACGAGGGCGGTCAGTGGGTAATTGTAACAGGGATGGAGCACCTAGCAATTGAGCACGCCAGTAATTTAGTTGAGTTTCTAGAACTTCCCCACTCAACCATTGTCTTTGCCAAACTGCAAAGTCGGCATACTGGAGCGGTAATTCTGGTAATTCGGATGGAACTCCGGTGCAAAAAGCTTGGTATAAAGCAGATAGTTCCGAGATGAATACCCCCATTGACCAACCATCAGAAACAATGTGGTGCATTGTCAGTAATAACACATATTCTGTCGCTGTTAGCTGCAACACACTGCACCTGATTAATGGTGCGATTTCCAAATTAAAGGGGGTAATTGCTTCTTCCAGAGCAAGTTGCTTTTGAACGGTTTCACGTTCTGCGATCGATAGTTGCTGTAAGTCCACCACATTGATGTTCATGGTGGCTTGTGGGTGAATCACCTGTCTTGGTGTGCCATTCAAAGTTGGGAAGCTGGTGCGTAGTACCGAGTGGCGGCGGACTATTTCTGATAATGCTTGTTGCAGGGCGTTCAGATCTATGTTACCAGTGATGCACACTGCTGCTGGTATATTATAAGTGGCACTTGACCCTTCAAGTTGGTTGAGGAACCACAGTCGCTCTTGTGCCCAAGATAGGGGTAAAAGTTCTGTGTCTCCTTCTATTGGTTGAATGGGGGGAAGAGTTAATCCGCGATCCTGAACACGTAACTGGGTGATAGTTAGGTCTAATTGAGTCACTGTTGGGGATTCAAAGACTGCCCGTAGGGGTACCTCTACGCTAAAGGCAACTCTAAGTCGGGAAATTAATTGGGTAGCAAGTAGGGAATGTCCGCCTAAGCTAAAGAAGTTGTCGTGGATTCCTACATTTTGCACACCTAGAACCGAAGCGAAAATGTTGGCGATGATTTCTTCACTTGGTGTACGTGGTGCTATGTATTCCTGTTCTGAGGAAACACCATCAGGTGCTGGTAGTGCAAAGCGGTCTATTTTGCCATTGGGTGTTAACGGTAGGGTGTCTAAGAGTACAAAGTGACTGGGCACCATGTATTCTGGTAGCTGTTGCTTGAGGAATTCACGCAGTTGGTTGGTGGTGAGTGATTTATCCTTAGGAACTACATAGGCAACTAAGCGTTTATTACCTGGAATATCCTCTTTTGCAATGACTAAAGCTTGTTGGATTTGGGGGTGCGTGTTGAGGACGGCTTCGATTTCTCCCAACTCGATGCGGAAGCCACGTATCTTCACCTGATGGTCACTGCGTCCTAGGTATTTGATGTTGCCATTGGGTAGGAAGCATGCCAAATCCCCAGTCTTGTACAGGCGTGCCCCCACTTCCTGGCTAAAGGGGTTGGGGATGAATTTCTCTTCGGTCAACTCGGGGCGGTTGAGGTAGCCTTGGGCTAGTCCGTAACCACCGATGTACAGTTCGCCGATCGCACCGATGGGGACGGGTTGGAGATGGCGGTCTAGAATATAGATTTGCGTGTTGGTAAACGGACGCCCAATCGGGACTGCCTCATCAACAGGTAAGTTGGTTAAAGTAATTTCAAAATACGTACTGTCAATGGTAGCTTCACTTACTCCGTAGGAATTAATTAAGCGAGTATCAGGACTGCTGAAACGCTTCAATTCCTCATAATCCTTGACATACAAACTATCTGAACCTACTACTAGCAACCGCATGAAGTGAAGATTTTGCTTAGTTCTCTCCAGATACTGAACTAAGTTCCTGAGAACAGCTGGAACAAACTCTGCGCTATCAATTTTTTCCACTAGCATCAGTTGATACAGCTTATCCGGCTCTAAAAGCCACTCACGCGGACATAACACTAACTTAGCCCCAGAACAAAGAGCGCGAATCAGATCCCCGGAAAAGACATCAAAAGAGAAACTAGCCATTTGAAGATGACTGGTGAGGGAGCAAAGCTGATATGCGTTTTCCCAACCCCAATATGCATTCACTAAACTGCGATGAGCAACCATCACACCTTTGGACCTGCCTGTAGAACCTGATGTGTAAATCACATAGGCTAAATTTTCTGGGAGCACATGAATGACCGGATTCTTTTCACTCTTAGTGGAGATCGCTTCCCAGTCTGTATCCAGGCAAACTAGTTGGGCACTGTGTTCAGGCAGATGTGCCACTAACTTCTCAGTAGTCAGTAGCAACGCTATCTGAGAATCATCCAACATGTAGGCCAAGCGCTGCTGCGGATAATTCGGGTCGAGAGGCACATAAGCGCAACCCGCTTTGAGAATGCCCAACAGACCGATGACCATCTCAACAGAACGTTCCACGCAAATACCCACCAGCACATCTGGTCCCACACCGAGGGTTTGCAGGTGATGTGCCAGCTGATTAGCTCTTTGATTTAATTGAAGGTAGGTCAACTGCTGGTTCTCAAACACTACTGCCACCGCATCTGGAGTGCGCTCTACCTGCTCTTCAAATAGCTGGTGGATACACTGTTTCTCGGGATATTCTTTTTGAGTATCGTTCCATTCAGCCAGTAATTGGTGTTGCTCCCCTGCCGTAAGCAGGGGCAAATCTGCAACGCGCTGTTCTGGATTAGCAACAATCCCCTCCAGTAAAATCTCGAAATGCCCCGCCATCCGCTCTATGGTGCTAGCATCAAACAGGTCAGTGTTGTATTCCCACGACCCCACCAGTCCTTGGGCACTATTATCTAAAGTTAAAGTTAAATCGAACTTGGATGTGAAGTTCTCTACGGGCATTGCACTCCAAGTTAAGCCTGGAAGCTGCATCTCGTCCATGGGGATAACTTTATCGAGAATGAACATTACCTGGAACAGTGGTGTGTGGCTTAAGTCTCGCACTGGCTGCAATGCCTGAACTATCTGTTCAAAAGGTACATCTTGATGTTCATAAGCTTTGAGCGTAGTTTCCCGAACTTGTGAGAGTAAACTCTCAAAACTGGGATGATCTTCAAAACGGGTTCTCAACACCAAAGTATTCACAAAAAAGCCAATCAAAGACTCTATTTCACTGCGGTTACGATTGGCAATTGGTGAACCAATTAAAATATCTGATTCACCACTGTAACGATATAGTAAAGTGGCAAAGGCTGCTAGCAGTGTCATAAATAAGGTTGTACCCGACGAACGAGACAGGCTTTGCAACTTCTGGGTTAAATCCCCATTTAACGTGAAACTTTCAGTCCTACCCTGGTAAGTTTGCACACTTGGACGACGGCGGTCAGTAGGTAATTGTAATAGGGATGGAGCGCCATTCAATTGAGAAAGCCAGTAATTTAGTTGAGTTTTTAGGACTTCTCCACTCAACCATTGTCTCTGCCAAACTGCAAAGTCGGCATACTGGATCGGTAATTCTGGTAAAGGGGATGGAACTCCAGCACAACTGGCCTGATATAAAGTAGATAGTTCTTGGATGAATACCCCCATTGACCAACCATCATAAACAATGTGGTGCAGACAAAGTAGCAACACATAAGACTCTTTCTCTAGTTGCACCAAAGTAACTCGCAACAACGGACCATTGACTAGGTCAAAGGGTCGTTGAACTTCTTTAGATAACTGTTGTATGAAAGCAGACTGCTCAACTTTTGGCAATGCTTGCAAGTCCACCACTGGTAAGGTTATTGCCAAAGTAGGAGCGATCGCCTGGATCGGATACCCATCCTGATTGGGAAAAGTGGTACGTAGAACTTCGTGACGCTGTATAATTTCCAGCAAGCTTTGCTCCAAATGACTAATCTGAAGCAAACCCTTAATGCTCACGGCAAATAACTCGTTATAGGTAGCACTTTCTCCCTCAATCTGGTTTAGGAACCACAATCTTTCCTGATTAAACGACAGAGGTTGTCTTCCGTTCCTGGAAATGGGTCGAATGGGTTCAAGAGTGAAAGTTGAGGAGAGACTGATCTTTTGCAGAAACGCGATAATTTCATCTTTACGTTCACCTAACTCAGCACGTATATCTGGTGTTAGTGTTCCTTTAGGACCATTACAGCGTAGGCTAACATCTCGTGCAGGAGATCCGCTAACTCCATCAATCCAAACTTTAATATCTAAATCATGTAAATCCGACAAAAACTCTTCTGTATTTTTCATGATTTTAGTTGAGGAAAATTCCATTTTTTTGTTCAAAAACTATTTTAATTATAGGCAGATGCCATGCCTAATACAATTTTTATTTTACAAATAAACGGCAGGTATTTATGTGCAAATAACATATTGTCTAACATCAATATATCTCTTTGCCACGATACAGGAACCATTTCCTGTTGATATATCTAATTCTAACACAGTACTTTCAATTGGAGAATTATCACCGTAATACGCATTGCGTGGAAGCTCATTTTCTTGATAGAAGGAGAGTAATGCTTCACGTACTTTTGATTGAAAACTCGAAAAGTGGAACAAATGAGCTTGGTTAAACCACACCATCTCACCTGTGTAAGTAGAACTTACGCATTGACAAAAATTTGCTTGTGTGGAGTACGCCATAGTAGATTAGATACCTCAATAAAGTCGGGGTTTTGAACCACATAGGACTTACGCATTGACAAAAGTCTGATTGTGTACCTTAAGTCATACCTGAATCCTTACGCAGAGGTTAAGCTTGGAGAGCTAACCTTCCTGTTTTCTTTATAGGAGTCAGCTCCGATCAATTTATGCACTTAGGGGATAGAAATGGGAAAAAATCGCAGCAGATCGCTTACATCTGAGATCTTGGGGATACCAGCACACAAAAGCCTATTTGTAAAGTGCGTAAGTCCTACCACAATCGAACGTAGGTTTGAACGGCATTTCGCCCTTACAATGTGGTCTATTTAAGTAGTTGCACCTTATTAAATTCATTCGTGAAGGCAGGAGACAGGAGACAGGAAAACAATTTGTTTAATTAATTCTGTTCGGTTCAATTTTCATAACTCTATCTCGTCTCTCTCACCCACAAAATCACTAGTCGTTATCTGTAGTAATTGGTCTGTTAAAAGAATTTTATCTACTAAAGCAGATATGCCAGCTATTGTAGGTTCTTCAAACAGGTTGTTCAAGGAAAGTTTCACTTGAACGGCTTCACGAACCCGAGAAATAACTTGAGTGGCTAGTAATGAATGTCCCCCTAGTTCAAAAAAGTTATCGTAGATTCCCACTTTCTCAATACCCAGTAATTGTTGCCAAATTTCGCCAATAGTTTGCTCAAGCTCATTGCGAGGAGCAACATAAGCATTACTGAGTTCAGGTCGTGGGTGTGTGGTTTGGGATATGGTATCTTTTCCTAAGCTTTCAAAAGAGATTTTTGACAAGGAATCATTTAGCTTAATCCTAGTTGTTAAATCTTCAGTTGATACTACAACTCGGGGAAATGAACTGTCCAGAATACGCTGAAAAACATCGACACCCTCTGAAGGAAGTAGTGCATTCTGGAGGTAATTTTCTTCAAGAATATTGTAGTTTCTTTTGACAGCGTTTTTGACTGCCTCTACCGACATTCCAACTTCTTGCCAATCATCCCAGTTAATACTAACTGTAAAAGTTCCATTTTTACAAGTGTTGTAATAAGAGAAAGCGTCAAGGAATTCGTTGGCAGCAGCATAGCTAACCTCACCAAATTTTGTTTTATACAGTACAACACCCAAAGATGAACAAAGAATCAAAAAATCTAGTTCAACGTGTTCTAATAGCTTAGCGAGTACCAATGTACCCCTCACTTTGGGTACTAGAACACTCTCTGTCATCTCTTTTGTTCTTCTTTGAATAACACCTGCATAATCAACAACTGCAGCAGTATGGATAACACCATTTATTGGACCAAACTGCTGTTGAGCCTTGGCTAGCGCTACTTGCATTTGTTCTTCATTAGCTACATCGGCGCTGACAACCAAAACCTCTGCCCCTAGTTGTTCGAGTTCTTGAATTTTCCGAATCTTGCGGCTGATATCATTATCTTCACCTTGAGTAGCAAGCCATTCAGCCCATTCCTCTAGTGCAGGAAAAGCTGAACGACCTAACAGAATTAATTTGGCTTGTAAAGTCTTCGCCAGATGTTCCCCCAGCGTAAATCCAACGCCTCCAAGACCACCTGTAATCAAGTACACTCCTTCTTCCCTTAACCTTAGATTTGTTTCACTGGGCTTATTCAATCGGACTGGTTCAAAGGTTTGCACCCAACGATGAAGACCACGGTAGGCAATAAACAGGTCGGAGGATTTTGCTTGTAGTTCGTTGAGTAACTGGTCTATAAGCCTGCGTTCACTGCTAGTTCCTGATTTGGGAAGGACAACATCAATGCTACGACAGCTAATTGAGGAGTATTCTTGCGGAATGATCTTAATTGCTGCCAACATAGTCGCTTTCTCCGGACACAGTTCCTCTTCTGTAGTTACTGGCTGCACATTATTTGAGACAACTGTCAGTTGGATATCATCTATAACATTGTGCTTCCCAAGTGCCTGCGCTAGAAAGATAAGACTGTGCAGTCCTAAATCTTGAGCTTTCTCAACCCCTTCAAGCCCAGATAATGTGTGACTCTCTGTAACACTCCACAAATGAACAATTTTGTTTGGGAACTTTCTTTGCGCTAAAATTTCCCTGACTAAAGCATTGTAGTCATCAGGTTGTTGAGGGTTCAGATTATATGCGCGATCGCTCTGCTGAGTAAACTCCGCTCCAAGCTTAACACTAATAACATCATGCTCGTCCCGTTCTAGTCTTTCTACAATTTGGGAACCCAACCCGCAATCATCAACAAACACCAGCCAGGATGATTTCCTCTCCACTAAATCTTCATCTGCAAGAGGAGCTAATGGTAAGGATTGCTTCCAAGAAGGTAAGTAAAACCAGTCAGCAACATCTGGCTTCTTGCCCAGTGATACCTGAGATTTACGGTTATCGTCTAACTGTTTTTGAGGTTCAATCCAATAACGCTGCCGCTCAAAAGGATATGTTGGTAAGGGAACACGAAGATGTTTTTGGTGGTTATAAAATCCAGACCAATCCACTTTTACGCCAAAAAGCCAAAGCTTGCCTAATGTAGTGAGCAAAAACTCTACATCTGATTGACGGTCTTGCGGATGACGTAACGAAGTTAGCACAACTTGCTTTTCTGTCTTATTTGAATGCTGTGTGGCTAACGTACTTAGCGTCCTTCCAGGACCAACCTCTAGCAGGATTTGCTCGGGTTCTTTCAACAACTGTTGCAGTCCTTCCGAAAAGCGCACACAGGATCGCAAATGCTTTGCCCAATAATTTGGATCTGTTGCCTGGGAAGCAGCAATCCAGTTACCAGTGACATTGGACAAGTAGGGAATTTGTGGGGAATTTAGAGTCACTTTTTTGACTGCAAGAGTGAAGGGTTCCAAAATAGGGTCCATCATCTCTGAATGGAATGCGTGAGAGGTATGCAAACGGCGGCAGTTTACGCCTTTTTCTGCAAGCTGGTTCTGCAATTCCTCTACATCATCCGTGCGACCTGAAACCACACAAAGGGATGGTCCGTTAATGGCAGCAATTTGTAGAGACGTTGTATGCATCTCTACATTTAGGAGGGCTTGCACCTCTGTTTCTGGAAGATGAATAGCAAGCATTGCTCCTGTTGGCAGTTGTTGCATGAGTCGCCCTCGTGAAGCTACCAGGTCTAAGGCATCTTCTAAAGAGAAAACACCAGCGAGAGTTGCTGCTACATACTCACCGATACTGTGACCGATCATTGCTTTTGGATGCACGCCCCAAGACATCCAGAGTTGAGCTAGAGAGTAAGCGATCGCAAACAAAGCTGGCTGTGCAATAGCTGTCTGTTTAAGTTGTTGTGCTGCTTGTTCAGCTAATTCCTCTTGAGGATACAATACAGATTGCAGGTCAAATCCTAAGTGAGGTTTGAGGATTTTTGAACACAGATCGATGTGTTCGCGAAATGTAGGTTCAGTATGGTACAATTCGCGCCCCATATTCACATACTGAGAGCCCTGCCCTGAAAACATAAACACCACAGACCGCTGTTTGAGTTCTTGAAAGCTTGTAAAAACTCTTTGGGGATCGACCAAGTCCAATGCGATCGCACCTTCATTAAGCTCTTGGCAAACTACAATCCGTCGGTGTTTGAAAGCTCTACGACCAACAGCAAGCGTGTAAGCTACATCAGCAAGGTCAATATCAGGATGCTGTTTTAAGTACGCAGCTAGGTTTGCAGTCATTTCATCCAGAGCATAACTAGTTTTCGCAGACAGGGATAGTAGCTGCCGAGGTCTGGATTGTCGAGACGCGCTGTCTCGTGACTTAACAACAGGTGCTTCTTCTAAGATAATATGGGCATTAGTACCCCCGATACCAAAAGAACTGACCCCAGCACGGCGGGGTTCCCCATCGGTTGTCCATTTGGACAGCGTGGTATTGACGTAAAAGGGACTATTGGCAAAATCAATATTGGGTGATGGTTTTTCAAAGTTCAAGCTAGGAGGCAAAAACTTATGTTGTAAAGCTAGGGTAGTCTTAATTAAGCCCGCCACTCCAGCAGCTGCATCAAGATGTCCGATATTGGTTTTCACTGAACCGATAGCACAGAAGCCCTTTTTCTGAGTACTAGTCCGAAAAGCTTGGGTCAGTGCTGCAATTTCAATCGGATCTCCGAGAGTTGTTCCAGTTCCATGCGTTTCTACATATGTAATAGACTCAGCGTCAACCCCTGCTACTGCCAAAGCCTCTGAAATCACTGCCGCCTGACCGGATTCACTAGGAGCCGTGTAGCCAACTTTTAACGAACCGTCGTTATTGATGGCAGAACTTCTCACAATCGCATGAATGCAGTCACCATCTGCTAACGCATCCTCTAATCGCTTCAGCACAACAATGCCCACACCACTACCCTCGACAGTTCCTTGGGCACGAGCATCAAAAGCTCGACAATGTCCGTCAGGAGAGGCAATACTACCTTCTTGGTACAGATAACCTTCTGTTTGTGGAGTGTAAATGGAAACACCACCAGCCAGTGCCATATCACACTGGTAACTTAGCAAGCTTTGACACGCCAGATGAACAGTAACCAAGGAAGTAGAACAAGCAGTGTTAACGTTAATACTTGGTCCGGTTAAGTTTAACTTATAAGAAACCCGTGTAGGCACAAAATCTTTGTCATTGCCAATTGTGAGTTGTAAAATGCCTGCTGATTCAACAAGGTCACGGTTTGAAACTAAGTTTCTCGCCAAGTAAATATTCAGACCAGCACCACTGTAAACACCAATTCGACCGTCGTATACTTCAGAGTCGTAACCAGCATTTTCAAGTGCTTCCCAAGCAACTTCTAGGAAGAGCCGGTGCTGAGGATCCATCAATTCAGCTTCTCTAGGTGTAAAGCCAAAGAATGAAGCATCAAACATTTCGATGTCTTCCAACACCCCCTTAGCTTTGACATAGTTGGGGGAACTTACCAAAGCCGGGTCTAAACCTGAAGCGATGAGTTCTTCATCCGTGAAGAATGTAATTGACTCTACACCGTTGACCAAATTTTGCCAAAATTTATCAATGTTGTTAGCTCCTGGAAAACGACCAGTCATGCCAATTATGGCTATAGGTTCTAAAGAATCCTGATTTTCCCAATTAGACATTTGCTTTCCTCTTTTGCTTGATCAATTGCTTTTGTCTTTTGATAGCTTCTTTTTGCTTTTTAGCTAAGTCATCAATTGTGGCAAGGGTAGTTTGTTCTACATTATTTTTTTGGCTTAAATATTCAGCTAAAGCACTGATAGTTGGATATTTAAACAAGTCAGAGACGGAGATATTGCTGTTGAAGATTTCTTTCATTTTGCTCCCCACTTGAATGATTTGGAGTGAATGACCACCGATATCAAAAAAGTTGTCGTAGATGCCTACTTGTTTTCGCCCGAGAACTTCCATCCAAAGCTTAGCTAATATCTGTTCTATGGGAGTACTAGGTGCAACAAAGCCTTCTTCCAAATCACTTGTAGATAAATCTGGTGCTGGTAGTGCGAGGCGGTCTACTTTTCCGTTAGGTGTTAGAGGCAAAACCGACTCCATGAGAAAAACCGACGGCACCATATAATTGGGCAGCTTTTCTTGGAGGAAGCCGCGCAGTTCACTGTTGGTGGGGACTTGTTGCTTCTTGGGGACAAAATAAGCAACTAAACGTTTGTCACCTGCTTGGTCTTCGCGGGCAATGACCACCGCCTCCTGCACTTTAGGATGTTCGGACAACACTGCTTCAATTTCTCCCAACTCTATACGGAAGCCGCGAATCTTCACTTGGTTATCAATTCGACCAAGATACTCGATGTTACCATCATGTAAATAGCGAGCTAAATCCCCAGTTTTATATAGACGTTCATATTTGGAATTTTTGAAGGGGTTGGGGATGAATTTCTCTTGTGTCAAATCGGGACGGTGAAGATAGCCCCGCGCTAGACCAGGACTACCAATGTAAATTTCTCCTATAACACCTATAGGAACAGATTGAATATCGGCATCAAGAATGTAAATTTGTGCGTTGGCGATCGGAGAACCAATCGGCACTTTTGTAATATCTGGAGACGGACAATGGTAGACGGTACTCCATACTGTTGCTTCTGTAGGACCGTATTCATTAAATAAAGAACTTTCTGGTAACTGTTGCCAGTGTTGTTTTACCAGGCTGATGGGACAAGGTTCTGCTGCAACAATAATTACTTTTAAACAAACCAATTGTCTTTCTTGAGACTGTACCAAAATCTGGGTATAGAGAGAAGGAAGACAGAGTAAATGAGAGACTTCATGGTGTGTAATTAAATCCATGATTTTTAGTATGTCTCGCTGCAAGCCTTCCTGAGGTAGGATTAATTTTCCTCCAGAGCAAAGAGTCCAGAAGATACCAGCCACAGAACTGTCAAAGGCAAAAGAAGAAAGTAATAAAAAGCCGTTAACAACTTTTTGATAGTTTTGATAATATCTAAGGCGAGCGCTTGTAGAGTAGACTAAATTCTGTTGGGTAATTTCGACTCCCTTAGGTAGTCCAGTAGAACCACTCGTGTAGATCACATAAGCCAAATTATCTGAACCTACCCCAACATCAAGATTCTCCTGACTGTGTTGCTCAATTGCCGCCCAATCACTATCCAAACAAACCACCCGTGCAGTATGTGACGGCAAAGATGACAACAACTCAGAGTGAGTAAGCAACACCTCGACACCCGAATCACCCAACATATAACTCAACCGTTCAAGGGGATAACTGGGGTCAAGGGGTACATAAGCACCACCAGCCTTGAGTATCCCCAACAGTCCCACCACCATCTCAACAGAACGTTCCACACAAATCCCCACCAGTACCTCTGGTCCCACACCGAGGGTTTGCAGGTGATGTGCTAGTTGGTTGGCTGTTTGATTTAATTGCTGGTAGGTCAACTGCTGATTCTCAAATACCACCGCCACCGCATCTGGTGTAAGTTCTACCTGAGCTTCAAACAACTGATGAATGCATTTGTCCTGGGGATAATCTGCTTGAGTGCTATTCCACTCCACCAGTAATTGATGTTGCTCCGCTTCACTCAGCATAGGCAATTCAAAAAGGCGTTGTTCGGGATGAGAGATAATCCCCTCTACCAAGGTCTGGAAATATCCTAGTATCCGGCTAATTGTCACAGCGTCAAATAAGTCTGTGTTGTACTCACAATTCAACACCAGATCATTACCCATTTCAATAACATTAAAGCAGATGTCGAATCCAGTAAAACTGATCTGTGGAGAGAAAATTTCTGTCTCCAGTCCAAACATTTTTGGTACAGCTACAGGTCGGTCTAAGTTAAATATGGTTGCAATCAGAGGGGAGTGGCTTGCGTCCCGATCTAATTTTAGCTGTTTAAGCAACCAAGCGAAGGGATAATCTTGATGTTCGTAAGCCTCTAACAAGACATCCTTCATCTGATGAAGATATTCTGAAAATGTCAAATTTTCAACAACACAACTTCTGATAGGGAGTGGGTAAGCACAATAGCCAATCACCTCTTCACTACCTGCAAACGACCGACCAGCAGAAGTAATACCTACGACAATGTCCTCTTGGCTTGTTAATCGGTGAAGAAAAGCTGTATACACCGACAGGAGAGTCATAAACGGGGTGCAACCCTTTGTTGTGCTGTAGTGCTTAAGTTCACGATAAAGACTGTCATTCAGCCGCAATATTTGTCTATTACCCTTGTAGGTTTTTATTGGCGGGCGAGGGCGGTCTGTTGGCAGATTTAAAACCGGAGTTGAAGTTGCAAATTTTTCTAACCAGTAGGATGCATGGGCAGCCCATTCCTCAGTTTGGCTTTGCTGTTCCTGCCAATTGATGTATTTTTTAAATTGTATAGGCTGCTTAAGTTGACCAACGCTGTCCTGACACTCCTGTGAATACAATGTACCTAATTCTTGCAGGATAATGTTCATTGACCAGCCATCGACGACGATGTGATGAACTGCCATAACCAGCAAATGTAGTTGTTCTTCTAATTTAAGAACGTAACAACGGAACAGAGGTCCTTGAGTCAGGTCAAAAGGTTTTAGGCTTTCTTGTTTAAACCACTCAGCGACTTTATACTCCCGCTCACAACTATCAACATTTGAGAAGTTAATGTAAGGAATATCAACTTTCAAGAATGGCAATATCTGTTGAAAATCTCCTTGGCTATCGATAGTCGTTCGCAGAGCCTCGTGACGCTCTACAACTTTCTGTACTGCTTGATGTAGTGCTGTAAAATTCAACGAACCCCGTAATTGCAGACTTATTGAGACGTTATAGGCGGTTGATGCTTCTTCTGAAATTTGCGCTAAAAGCCAGAGTTGTTTTTGTGCTTTTGTTAAGGGGACTGTTTGTTTAACTGGAGAAGTCCTTTCTACAGTAGAAGATGCGGTTGTTGAAGATAACAGTAATTTTTCGGAGAGACGATCTTCTGCTTCATTAGAAGAAGAGAATGTTGTCAAAGACGTTGGTAATATTTTCGTAACATCCTGCTGTTTTTTATAGTGTTCTTTCAGAAAATTTAAATGGTGTAGTCCTTCTAAAACAGAGTCACTATCGACTCCAAAATCTACAAAGCCACCAATTTCATCAACACCAATTTCTATTAACTGGTTAATGATAGGTAAGCATGAAGAAGGAGTTCCAATCAGAGCACTCGTTTGTACATAACGCTCATAAGCTTGTGAGAGAATGTAATCAGTATCCTCCTGAGAAATGTTTTCTAGGTCTACTTTCAGCCCTTGGCTCTTCACTAAATTTTTAAAAAGTCCAACAGTTGACCGCAGATAATTGTAAAAAGGTTGACGAGCTTTTTCGCGAACGGTATCAACGTTTTCTCCAACAAATGTATGCAGTAAAACTGTTACATTACCTGATTCTGGATCGTAACCGTGCTTAGACAGAGACTCGCGATAAAGAGCTATGTTATGAGCCAAAACTTCAATAGACTGCCCCATTAAGTTAGTTAAAACACCTGCGCCTATTTCACCTGCTCTTATATAGGTGTCTGGATTATTGACGATTGTGACCCAAATTGGCACATCAGGCTGCATTGGCATGGGAAACAACTTGACATTTATGTCGCTTCCTGCACCATCTCGAACTTGAAGTGACTCACCCCGCCACAGTTTTTGCACTGTTTCAATTTCTTGAAACATCAATTCGCGATGTTTACCGTAAGACTCTGGTGCAAACACAAAATCATTTGCATGCCAACCGGAGGCAAAGGAAATTCCTACTCTGCCTTTCGATAAATTGTCAACTATTGACCACTCTTCAGCAACTCGAATTGGGTGATGTATTGGCAGGACAACACTACCAGCACGTATTTGGATATGCTTCGTCTCTCTGGCAATTGCTGCACCAATCACCGATGGATTCGGTGAAAATCCCCCAAAGGAATGAAAGTGACGTTCAGGTATCCACAAAGCTGTAAAACCCTGCTCATCAGCAAATTTTGCCCCTTCAAATAGGAGGTTATACTTGTTTGGGTCAAATTCAGACTCATAGTTGCCGAAATAATACAGGCTAAAGGAAATTCCTTGGCTTGTATCGCGTTTTGCTCTTATTGCCGTATTTTGACTGAGATTGACATTGGGTTTATGAGTTCTTCTTCCCCAAAACCCAGGTTCTACTTGAGTAGCATTTGTAATTTCTGTGATACTCCCAGAAGGCATTGTAGTCATTTGTTGTAAAGTAGCAGCTTCAGGAGTAGAACTTTTAGCTAAGAATGAATTCGTCGAATTGCTTTTCGATCCATTCAAGCTGGGTGAACGTTCGGGTAAAAAACCTCCTGCTTGCATTTGGGCTACGCTATCTTTTACAGCCTGAATCACATATTGAATATCGGCATCTGTATGCGCTGTGGACAGAAAACAAGTGCGCCCTTCCCAAACGTAGACACCTTTCTCAACCAAGTGGTAGAAAAACAGATCCAAGTTCTTCTTAAAGCTAAAGCGGAACAGCGAGCCAAAATAAACCACTTGAATGGGCACACGCTGTTCTTCAAAGAAGGTATTGAGTGTTTCAGCTAATTGTGCTGTGCATTGATTCAATTGCTCTTGAAGATCTGAGCCGTGGTTCTGAAGATGCTTAAGTACCGCTCTTGCGGTCGCTAAAGCCAAAGGATGTTTGTTAAAAGTACCAGCAAAAAATGTCCTTTCTGCCTCAGGATACGAATCGTCACCGTAATTCCACTGACCACCATCGATTCCATTCATAAAGGTAGCCTTACCAGCTACTGCTGCAAACGGCAGACCACCACCAGGAATTTTACCGTAAGTTGCCAAGTCTGCTTTCACGCCAAAGTATGCTTGTGCGCCGCCTGGGTGAATGCGAAAACCAGTGATGATTTCATCAAAAACCAAGGCTGTGCCTGCTTTTGCAGTCAGTTGCCTCAACTGCTGTAAAAACTCTTTGGGTTGTAAATCGGGTCGCCGACTCTGCACGGGTTCAACCAAAACGGCAGCTAACTCATGAGCATGAGCTTCAATATACTCTAAAGCTTGGGGTTCACCATAATTCAGAACCACAATATCTTCAACCATGTGTGGCGATACACCGGGAGCTATCGGTACAGAAACCAACTTGTCCCCTGATGGCTGTGCTCTGGCTAAAACCCCGTCAAAATGACCATGAAAAGAACCTGAGAACAGGGCAACCTTTGTGCGACCTGTCGCCGTTCGTGCTAAACGTAGTGATGTCATCACGGCTTCTGTGCCTGATTGGCAAAAGGTGACGCGCTCTAAACCTGTCAGTTCACAGAACAACTCCGCCACTTCGCCCGCTAGCCTGGGTTGGGGACCAACTTGTGTACCAAGTTTTATCTGCTCAAGCAAAGCTTCTAAGACAAATGGTGGATTGTGACCGAACAGATGCACACCAAAGCCCATTGTGATGTCTACATACTCGTTACCATCCACATCCCAAAACCTAGAACCTTGAGAGCGATCGCAAACAATGGGGTAAACCATTTCCTTGATGGAAGGACGGAATCCAGCCGAAGATCTGCTGTCAGATAGAACATGGTGATAAGATTGCTTTGCTCGTTTTGACCCTTGCGTGCGCTTGGTATAGCGTGCAATCAATGCATCTAAGTGTTGCTGTTGTTTAGAATTTAGCCCTTCCGCTCCTCCTGGTGTGATTCTTTCCAAACTTAAAAGTCCTTGAGTTCCTGTTCCTTTAACCGAATTGTTTGCTGGACTCGTTGGCTCAGAGGTTTTGATGAATGTTACTTCTGACTCATCTGTTGATGGTACAACACGATTGTTTTGTAATAACTGCAATTGTTGAGATATGACTTGAGACGTGAGCTGTAGTTGCTGAGCCATAATTCGCTCAAGTCCTGTTTCAACTACTGGTGTTTTATTTACTGACCCCTTCTCACGCACATATGTAGGCTTCTCAGTCACAGTCGGAAGCGCTGGTTGTGGGAGTTGGGGTAATGTGCCAACTGCAATTTCAGGTTCTGGGGCTTTGTCTTGGATCGTTTGGGTGGGATCGTTTTGAGCTATAATTTCAGGCTCTGTTAATTTTTCACAGCGAACAACTTCGGGCTGATTTTGATCTATGTAACTTGCAAGACGGTCAATATTTGTTAGCTCTTCAAACATCTGGCGAATAGTCACCTTGATTCCAAAGGTGTTTTCAATAGTTCTGACAGCTTCAATCAGAACTATTGAATCTGCCCCCATTTCCAAAAAAGGTGCATAAACATCAATTTCCGACCAGTCTGTTTGGAGTAAACCAGCTAAAACAGTACGTAATTGTGATATTACTTTATCTTTATATATCGTTTTTCGGACAGTATTAAGCTGTGGTTTCATCAGTTGTGTATTTAAGTTTTTCAAATCCATAGAATTGATGTTTCTCCCTTCGTCCGACTCGAACCAATAACGTTTACGCTGAAAAGGATAAGTGGGCAAAGAGATTTTATGTCGTTGGTAGTCGCGGTCATATCCCACCCAATTGACTTCTACTCCTTGAGTGTCTAATATCCCCAAGCTGTTCAATAAAACCTGCCAGTCATCTTGCCCATACTGTAATGAAGGTAGCCAAGTACTTTTTACGTTCGGTAAGCATCGCTTAGCCATACCTGATAAAGTAGGCCGAGGACCAATTTCGAGAAATACTTTATAACCCTGTTCTGCTAGAGTGTTCATTCCCGCCGCAAATTGCACTGGTTCTCGAAGGTGGCGACGCCAATAACTTGCATCAGGGATTTCTCCTGACTTGAAAATTTGACTTGTCAGGTTAGAAATTAAAGCAATTTGCGGAGCTTGAAACTGTACTGTTGCTGCCTTAGACTCAAATTTGTCAAGAATTGGCTCCATTAGTGATGAGTGGAAAGCATGAGAAACTTGCAAAGGCTTTACAGTAATCCCTTGGGACTGACACTGCTCAACTGCCGACTGTACGTATTCTCTCACACCCGAAATGACAATGTTGTTCGATCCGTTAACAGCAGCGATTCCCACCTGTCCCTCATACTGAGTAATAATGTTGACTACTCGCTCCTGTTCGGCAAACACTACTGCCATTTCACCATTCTGTGGCAAAGACTGCATTAACCGACTGCGTTCTGCAATGAGCTTAAGTCCATCTTCCAGACTGAACACCCCAGCTACACACGCGGCAACATACTCACCTACACTGTGACCTATGACAGCATCTGGTACAATTCCCCAAGAACGCCACAATTCAGCTAGGGCATATTCTAGGGCAAACAGGGCTGGCTGGGTATAGGCAGTTTCATCTAACAGATGAGCTGTCTCAGACGTACCGTATAATATCTCAAGCAGTGACTGCTCTAAATAGGGTTTCAGGAGTCGATCGCATTGCTGCAATGTTTTCCTAAAAGTGGGTTGAGTTTCGTAGAGCTTGCGTCCCATATCATGGTAATGAGAGCCTTGCCCAGTGAAGAGAAACGCTATCTTAGGGCGATTCCTAATTTCCACAGTTCCATTAATGACTCCAGATGCCTGTTTCCCAGCAGTAAAAGCAGCTAGTTGCTCGAGCAATTGTGTAGTAGATTCAGTAACAATTGCCAAGCGGTGGTTAAAATGCGATCGCCCTACATTAGCAGTGAAGCAAATATCTGCCAGTGATGCTTCAGGATGAGACACCACGAAATCTACATAACTCTGTGCCAATTCCTGTAGCGCGTTCTCACTTTTTGTAGAAAGTGTCAGCAGGTGCATTTTGCGTTCAAGATCGCTAGCTACGCAAGTCACAGCAGGCGCCTCCTCAAGAATCACATGGCAATTGGTACCACCAAAGCCAAACGAGCTTAACCCGGCTAAACGTTTTTCTGTACCAGTAATCCAAGGTTGGCGTTCAGTTGGAATAGAGAACGGAGTTCCTTGAAAAGAAATATATGGATTCAGTTGCTGCAAGTGCAAGTGCGGTGTAATCTCTTTATGTTGTAGCGAAAGTACCGTCTTGATTAGTCCAGCAATTCCCGCAGCAGCTTCTAAATGACCAATATTAGTTTTAACTGAACCAATATAACAAGGCTGGTCTAAGGAACGACCCTCCATTAACACAGCTTTTAGAGCTCTAATTTCAACGGGATCTCCCAAAGAGGTGCCTGTGCCGTGGGTTTCAACATAGCTAATCTGCGCTGGTTTCACTCCAGCACTTTTTAAGGCTTGACTGATAACTCTTTGTTGAGAAAGACCATTAGGAGCTGTAAGTCCATTGGTAAGACCATCTTGGTTAACCGCTGAGCCTTTGATAACTGCCAGAATATTGTCTTGATCTCTTTGAGCTTCTGAAAGACGTTTGAGGACAAGTACACCACAGCCTTCGCCTCTGACGTAACCATCAGCCTTAGCGTCAAAAGTTTTACAACGCCCATCTGCTGACATCATACCTGCCTGCGAGAAAACAATATTTAGGTTTGGAGATAAAATCAGGTTCACACCTCCGACCAAGCAAAGCTCAGACTCTCCAGTATGCAAACTCTGACAGGCGTAATGTAGTGAAACCAATGAAGAGGAGCAAGCAGTATCTATTGTCACACTTGGTCCATGCAGATTCAGCAAATACGACAGACGATTGGCAGCAATACTAAAGGCGTTTCCCGTACCATTATAGGCATTTATCTGGTCGAAATTCTTGTTTAGCAACATGGCATAGTCATAGCTGCTCATGCCGATGAAAACCCCCGTCTGGCTTAGAGCTAGGGTGTTTGGTGCGAGTACGGCATTTTCTAGAGCTTCCCAGGCTACCTCCAAAATTAACCTTTGCTGGGGATCCATTCGCTCTGCCTCACGGGGGGAAATCCTAAAGAAGCTAGGATCGAACTGATCTACCTGCTTTAAGAAACTGCCAAAGCGGGTATTCATTTTTCCCGGTGTAGCCGACTTTGGATCGTAGAATGTATCAATATCCCATCGGTCTGATGGCACCTCACTAATGACGTCAACACCGTTCCTTAGTAGATTCCAGAAGGCTTCTGGGTGGTTAGCACCCGGAAAACGACAGCCAATACCTATAATCGCTATAGCTTCCATTTTAAATCCTCGATAATTTGTATATTTCCGACCACCTTCAGCGGCTAGAGACATTTCTATTGACTTACTACTTGATAGATAAGCTGTAAGCTAAATAGTTTGTTAAAGCTTCGATGGTTGGATAATCGTACACTAAACTTGGATCAAACTCGCATTTCAGCCATTCCTCTAGCGCTCCACTCAATCCAATAGCAGATGAGGAATCTAGGTTGTAGCAGTCAAAAGGAATCGTCACATCAATCTCATGAGAATTAATTATTAATTCATTTGTCAGATAAGACACTATCCACGCCTCAATATCTGTCGTAGTCTTAGGTTTTTCAAATTCTAATTCTACAGCGTAGGCATTTTTATTCTCTACTCCATTGGATATTTTATCCAATTTATAATCTAATTTTATCATTTTTTTCTCCTAATTTTTATTTAAACCACTAGAATTCAAATGAAAAATCCCACACAATTTTACTGAGAAAAGTTTTTGACCGAGCGGCAATACAAACCCTATTAATAATTACTTTTCTCATTGTTTAAACTTTCGAGGTGCTTCAAAGTTAATTCGACATCAGATGGCAAATTTAATAATTTTACTTGACGCCGAGGATTTTCACTCCATTCACCGACAACATCCAAATCTCCAATTATAAATTTAGATCGACAGGCTTGGCGTTGAATCTTCCCACTAGAAGTTTTAGGGATACTTCCAGTCTTAATCAGTACGATGCTATAAATCTGTAGAGAATATTCTGCTGTTACCGCTTGGCGAATATTTCTCAGCACCTCACCAATATCCAATTTTCGTAAGTAACTCCGTTCTAACTCTTGAACAACAATCAGCTGTTCAACTCCATTTACCTCAACCGTAAAAACAGATCCACAACTAGGTCGCAGTGCTGGATGACTCTTTTCTACTGTTAGTTCAATATCCTGAGGATAATAATTTTTTCCTCTGATAATTATTACATCTTTAAGTCGCCCTGTAATGAATAATTCACCATCGTGCAAAAATCCTAAATCTCCAGTGCGTAAAAATGGTTCAGATCTAGTATCTTGTAGTTGCGCATTAAAAGTTTGTTGAGTCAGATCGGGTCGATTCCAATAGCCACCAGCAATAGAAGAACCATGAACCCAAATTTCTCCTACTTGGTCAGCACGACACAAGGTTAAAGAATTGGGATCGACGATCGCAATTTTATGCTCTAACCAAGTCTGACCACAGCCAATGATTTTCCGGTGATCTTCATGCTCATTACTAACTGCTACAACCCGGTTTTGTTCAAGAGCTGTTCCATCAATAAGGAGTACTTTTGGTAAAGCTGTTTTCAAACCCCCAGAAACAAATAAGGTTGTCTCAGCCATCCCGTAACAAGGGTAAAACGCCTCGTGACGAAAACCACAAGATGCAAAAGTGGTTGTAAATTCTGCCAATGTTTCTGCACGGACAGGTTCAGCTCCATTGAAAGCCACGTCCCAGCTGCTCAAATCAAGAGTAGAGCGCTGTTCGGAAGTAATCTTGCGAATACATAGGTCATAAGCAAAATTGGGTCCACCGCTAGTCGTCGCTTTGTAGCGAGAAATTGCGGAAAGCCAGCGCAAAGGCTTTTGTAAAAATGCTACTGGCGGCATGAGAATGCATGGTATACCTAAATACAATGGTTGCAGCACATTCCCAATCAATCCCATGTCATGAAATAAGGGCAACCAACCTACAAAAATAGTTTTCTTTCTATGCCCAAAAGCCTTTTCAATCATTCGCTGATTGTGCAACAGATTACCATGACTCACCATTACCCCTTTCGGTGTTCCAGTAGAACCTGAAGTGTACTGGAGAAAAGCCAAGTTACTCTCGGACAAAGTCGGTTCAAGCCAGTTTGACGCCAAGTCGCTGTTGAGGTTATCGGTAGCTACCCATCGCACAGCGCCCAATTCTGGATTCTCAGTCAACCGCTTCTCTATATTAGCTAAAAGAGATTGAGTGGTCAGCGCCACTGCCGCTCGGGCATCTGACACAATCGCTTGCAATCTAGTTAGTGACTGATTCTGTCGGGGTGGATAAGCAGGAACAGCCACAATTCCAGCATATAAACATCCAAAGAATGCACAAATGAACTCTAAACCAGATGGGTAAAGCAACAAAGCCCGTTCGCCTGGGGCTAAGAAGGATTGTAATTGAGATGCGATCGCCCGCGCCTTTTTATCTAACTGTTGATAAGTCAGAGTGTCTGATTCGATTTCTCCGTTTTCTAGAAATGTATAAGCTGTAAAGTCTGGCTGGTGTATTGCTCTTAACCGCAGAATATCTATCAAAGTAGCGACTTTAGGCAGACTGTGCGGGGAATAATCTAGATAAATATTCATCATGTTTCTATTGCCAAAATTTCTTAAGTACAAAAAAGGCTGTGGTGAAATGCATTTCCAGAAAGCTATCTGGGGAAGTTTGTGAGTTCAAATCCTGAAACGGGATCGTAATAATATGGATTTCAAAATGTGTTTCTTTAGAGTAGGGGCACGTTGCTGAATAGAGATATCAACTCATCTGTGCGGTTACAGTTTCATATTTTAGATTGCGACGTAAGAATTTAAATGCAATCTTCGCTTGTGCTTCGTCAAATTGCTATTTTCCTATTTTAGCAGATTTTGTATTAACTAACAAGTAGCAGTACTATTTCTTAAGAAAAACTAGATTTTAGAAGCTTGAATAACTCAATTTAAGTAGAGCGCAATATCTTCAGTTATTACTACACACCCCGATTTTTATAAAAAAATCCCAATTATCAATCAGTATTAAACAGTAACTTTTTGACTGATGTAATTGACAATCTGTTGTACAGTGGAAATTTCTTCAGCAAATTTATCATTAATTTGAATATTGAAAGTTGACTCTAAAACCATCATTAGTTCCACTATGTCTAAGGAATCTGCTCCTAAGTTCTTTACAAAATTTGAAGCTAAGCTGACTTGATTAGGCTCAATACCTAGCTGCTGTGCAACTATGATTTGTAATTTTTCAAAAATTTTCTGATTTTTTAATTGACTATGTTGAATT
>CAZZYE010000014.1:0-26000 GCA_964658145.1 uncultured Stigonema sp. | reverse complement strand
TCACCTTTTTGTTTTTCTCTGCTACCCCAATTTATTGAGCCGATACGATCTGTCAATAGTAAAATTACTGGACTTCCCAGAGGTATCTGAAGAAAATCCAGTAATTTTACTATATTCATCTAGAGTGAGGTTTTGAGAGAATAAAGAACACATAACACCCGGTTTAGCGTGGTACTCTCTGAGTCCACGTTTTTTTTGGTGTCCCTCTCATAGATATTGGGTAACCTTAACTAAGGAGATGACTCCCTAGCTGCTGAAAAAGCAAAAACAAGAATGCACACCTGCTATGCCCACTATTCTAAAGTCTTGAAAAGTACGATGACCCTAGTGTTATTACGTAACTTTGAGATTGAGTAATAGCATCGCATCCCGCCCAGTGCGATCGCCCCACACGGTAATAAAAAATCGTGGTATCAAGTGACTGAGATACCACGTATATTTCATGAGAGTAAACGGTAGTAGTTAATAAAGCAGCCTTTCTAACTAACTCTTACAGTATATTTAATGAAATAGGTAAGTGTCATTAGTAACTTATGACTATTAAGGATGATTATTTTGATTCTAAAGTTAAATTCATCCCACCCCTAGATGGAGTGGGATTCCTCACCGTTTTCTTTGAGAACAATTAACCACCAAGCTAAGCGCTCTTATACAAAGGAGGGCTTAGCTGAAAAGATAGTAGGACTTACGCACTATACAAATTGAGCATCTTCTGTATAACGGAATTCGGTCGTTTCATCTCGTAGAATTGACCACATGGTAAGGGCGCGGAAACCGCGCCCCTACAGTAAGGTGGTCTACGCAAATGAATATTGCGCTCCGCAGCCTGACTCATACCACTGCATACTTGGCTATTTCTGTCAATGCGTAAGTCCCAGATAGTTATATCAACAGAAAATTTACATGTGTAAATTTTTATAGAGATGCTAGTTAAGTGTCAATAAGTTCTAATAACATATCTAGGGGATAAATTGTTGATTTTGTGGGGATTTGGCGAAGTAGTTATTGGTTAAGACTGCGATCGCCCGCGCATATTGAGGATCGGAGTGAGTACCAATCAAAGCTCGATTAGCCCCTAGCTGCCGCTGCTGGTCTTGAGTCAAGTCTATCCTCACATCAGGCTGAATCCCCTTATGATTAATATCCGTTCCATTTGGAGTGAAGTAATGTTCTATTGTGACTGCCAAACCGGAACCATCTGAGAGGCGATGCAGCTGCTGGACTAACCCTTTGCCAAAGGTTGTACTGCCAACAACCACAGCTCTTTTATTATCCTTAAGAGCACCGGTGAGAATCTCACTAGCACTTGCCGAGTTACCATCTACTAGAACCACCACGGGTTTTTTGGTCAGCGCTGTTTGATTGGCGAGAAGTGCCTCCTTGCCTCCCACACGGTTAACTGTGCGAACTATCGCACCATTATCCAGCCACATCCGAGCAATCTCTACACTCGAAACCAGCAAGCCACCAGGATTGCTGCGTAGATCCAACACAAATCCATCAACCTGCTTGGCTTGAAGATCCTGGATTGCCCGACGCATTTGCGCGGGTGCGGCAGCACTAAACTCATCTAGGCGAATATAGCCAACACGTTTAGAACTTTCCTGCTTGAGGGTGTAAGTCACCTTTGGCACTTCAATATTTGCGCGTGTAACCTTCACATCCAGGTTGCTCTCTCCAAGACGTGCAATTCGCAGAACCACTGGTGTACCTGCTTTACCGCGAATCAGCTTGGAGGCATCCTCGACTTTCATTCCTTGAGCGGATTTGCCATCAATTGCCAAAATCCGATCTCCTGGTTTAATGCCAGCTTTGATCGCGGGAGCATTTGCTACCGTTTCTACGACAACCAGATCATTGGTTTTTGCGTTCTGTTGGATCTGAATCCCAATGCCAGACAATTGCCCAATAATTGATTGCTCAGTCAAGGCTTGGTAGTTTTTGGGATCCAGAAACCGAGTGTAAGGATCTCCCAGCTTTTTGAGAGCTTCCTTGATGGCGGTGTAAGCTTGTTCCTTGGAGGTGTAGTTTTGGCTCAACAGGCTTTGTCTAGTTGCTTGCCAATCAAGGGAATTGAATGTGCCATCCACATACTCGTGGTCAATGAGTTGCCACACTTCATCGACCACTACTTTCGGGCTATCTTGTAACTCGGCACGCACCGAACGACACCCAACAGGGCTAAGTACAGACAAAGTAGCAGCTGTGGCGATCGCTCCACTTATGAAAGCAACTTGAGGCAGCGAGAAACGTTTTGAAGATTTAAGCATTGAGATTCAGCGCTAGGATACTTGGATAATTTTTTATTTAGGTTTCACTAGCTTAACTAACAATACCGGAGTATTTCAGCACTGCGAGGACGATTGCTGGGGTTTTCAACAGCCGAAACGCTTCATTAAAAATTAAGAACCCACGCCCCCTTTGCGGTTGAAGCGCAGCGACTGTTGATTTCGTGGTAACTTGGCAAAGTAGTTATTGGTTAAGACTGCGATCGCCCGCGCATATTGAGGATCGGAATGAGTGCCAATCAAAGTTGGGTTAGTCCCTAGCTGCTGCAGCTGGGCTTGTGTCAAGTCTACCCTAACATCAGGCGTAATACCTTTGTGGTGAATATCCGTTCCATTAGGTGTGAAGTAATGCTCTATGGTGACTGCCAAGCCGGAACCATCTGAGAGTCGATGAAGCTCTTGGACTAACCCTTTGCCAAAGGTTTGACTGCCAACTATGGTGGCTCTTTTATTATCCTTAAGGGCACCTGTGAGAATCTCACTCGCACTTGCCGAGTTACCATCTACCAGAACCACCACAGGTTTTTTCGTCAGTGCTGTTTGATTGGCGAGGAGTTGCTCTTTACCGCCTATACGGTTTACTGTCCGAACTATCCCACCATTATCCAGCCACATCCGCGCAATCTCAACACTTGCAACCAATAACCCACCTGGATTGCCACGTAGGTCTAACACAAACCCATCAACTTGCTTGGCTTTGAGATCTTGGATTGCTCGACGCATTTGCACGGGTGAAGCAGCACTGAACTCATCTAAACGGATATAGCCAACGCGCCGAGAGTTTTCCTGTTTGAGAGTATAACTTACTTTTGGCACTTCAATATTTGCGCGTGTAATCTTCACGTCAAGGTTGCTATGTCCAACACGAGCAATCCGTAAGATGATTGGTGTACCTGCCTTACCGCGAATTAGTTTTGATGCATCCTCTACTTTCATTCCTTGAGTGGGTTTACCATCAATTGCCAAAATCTGATCTCCAGCTTTAATGCCAGCTTTAAGTGCAGGAGCATTTGCCACAGTTCCCACTACTATCAGTTGGTTGGTTTTTGGGTTTTGTGCCATCTGAATCCCAATCCCAGACAATTCACCAGCAATTGATTGCTCATTCAGGGCTTGGTACTGTTTGGGATCGAGAAACCGCGTGTAAGGATCTCCCAGTTGTTTTAAAGCTACCCGAATAGCGTCATAAGCTTGTTGTGGAGAGGTGTAGTTTTGGTTCAATAATTCTGCCCTTGTTGCTTGCCAGTTAACGTGATTAAATGTACCATCAACATACTCACGATCAACGGTTTGCCAGACTTCATCGACTATTACTTTTGGACTATTTTGTAACTCGGCACGCACGGGACGACATCCGATTGGACCCAAAACGGATAAAGTAGCAGTTGTAGCGATCGCTCCACTAAACAAGGCAACTTGGAGCCGGGAGAAACGTTGTGAGGATTTAAGCATTGAGATCAGTGCCAGAATACTTAGATGGTTTTTAATCTAGTTTTCACTAGCTTAACGAACAATACCGGAGTATTTTAGCTTTGCTTAAAGATCGTGGCTTTTGTCATATATCAAGTGGTTAACTGCTCAAAAACTCCCATGCTAAGTAAATCGGCGATCAAAAAATTAACTATGTAAAGAAAAGTAAAGTTAATAGACTTCGCTCGTAGTAAGCGCTTTAGCGCTAAAGCGCTTACTACAAACTTTCATTTATTTAAGCTTTGTCAAAATCGCATCTTCAGTTGCATAATCCCAGAACCAGGGTTCCACCGACTGCTGTTGTTCCTTTGGTGGATGAGTTCGCTGCCAGTCAATAGTTCGCTTCAATGCTTCATCAGGCGGTACAACTTCCTTATATCCTAACTCTTGGCGAATACGAGTTGTATCTACAAACCAATCTTGCTCTGTGTTAACTGTCAACTTCCACTCTGCTGGCACCTGGTCTTTGGTTATAGCAACCACTTTACCCTGCCATCCTGCTACTTCACCGACTTTCGTGATTCGTTCAGTCTCGGAAAGCACTTCCTCTTCAGCGACATGATAAATGCGACCCGTCGCCCGCCGATCGCATACTGCCAAGGCGATCGCATATGCTACATTCTGCACATATCCATAAGAACCACGCCATTGAGCGATACTCTTCTCCAACACAATGGCGGGGCGTTTGTCATCCATCCGCTGCAAGAAAGGAAACAGGCGGTGCAAGGGGTCATTTGCACCATAGACCATTGGCAGCCTTATAATTGTTCCTGGTAAGTCGGGGTCTGCCATAACCACTCCTTCGACTAGAATCTTTTCATAATCAACAGGCATTTCTATTGGTCTTGTAGGCATTTCTTGGAAAGGGAAAAGCTGCTGGCGCAAAGGCGAATCTTCGGTAAGCGGTACGGTCACCACACCAGATTCTTTGCCCAAAATCACCCCGTAAGCACGATACACATCCATGCTGCTGATAGCGACAACACGCTGGGCAATACCCCTAAACGTGTTCATCAGCGTCAGTGCATCCTCCTCAGTGTAAGGAATCATATCCAGCACGACCTGAGGTGAAAGCTGCTCAAACTCGCTTTTGAACTCAGCAAGGTGAGTGCGATCGCCCAAAATTTGATGCACATCTGCTGACAATTCAGCTTTGGTTTTTCCCCGATGAAATAAGGTCACATCATGACCCATAGCAGTAAGTTGACGCACTACCGGGGGACCAATAAAGTTAGTCCCACCAATCACCAAAATTTTCATAATTTCTCCTTTAGGATAGAGCATTTTGAATTTTCAATTGGTTAAGTAGATAGGCGATAAAAAAAGATGTATGTAAAGAAATGTAAAATTCATGTAGGGGAGGCAGTGCGTTGGTGAGGCAGCGCGCATGAGGAGGGTTTCCCGACAGAGGCGACTGCCGAAAGGCTCTGCCGACTTGAAGCAACTGCCGTTGCGTTGGGCTGCTGCCGTAACGCACCATAATTGGCTTCAGTGCCGTACTTAACATTTATTTACACATTTACTTTAGAGTGCGCCTACCTACTTAGGTGTTTTCAGAATGATGCTGTCAACTAAGCCGTAGTATTTTGCCTCTTCTGCACTCATGAAAAAGTCACGTTCTGAGTCTCGTTCAATCTGCTCTTATGATTGACCAGTATTGGCGGCAAGTATCCTGTTGATTGATTCTCTGAGATCTAAAATTTCTTTAGCCACCACTTCAAGATCACTGGCTTTCCCCTGAACACTTCCTGACGGTTGACGGATTGTAATTCGCGCATTTGGCAGAGCATATCTTTTGCTCTTGGTTCCTGAAGAAAGCAAGAATGCTCCTATTGCAGCAGCAGTACCCATACAGACAGTACATACCTGTGAGCGAATTTGGTTGATAGTATCGTAAACAGCCATCGCCGCCGTCACCGAGCCTCCAGAACTGTTGATGAACAATGTCATGTCTTTCTCTGGATCTTCTGCGTCCAGAAACAGCATCTGTGCAACTATTAAATTAGCTAATTCCTCTGTAAGTTCGCCTCTCAAAAAGATAATTCGCTCTGCAAGCAAGCGGGAATAAATATCAAAGGTGCGCTCTCCTTTATCTGACTGCTTAATAATAACTGGGATGCTTAATTGCTCAGTAAGGTTCATATTTACTATCTCCAAAACTTAGAAAATCTCACAACAAACTAGATGCCCAAGTAGCTAGGGCATTGGGTATACAGAAAGACTTTCAAAGACGACTACTTTCGGACTATCCTGTAACTTGGCACGGATAGAGCCAATAAGTTAGGGGAACGCCATGTCCATCCCTAGAAGATCCCCCCAACCCCCCTTAAAAAGGGGGGCTAGATTCCCCCCTTTTTAAGGGGGCTAGGTGTTTGGGGTGTTGCCCGAAATCCGAGGCTACCAAGGCTGGTAGTTCATTAATCAATATGAATATGTCAGGTTGACAACTGCTCAAAAACTCCCATTTCTCCGAGACGAGTTGTCATAATTTCCACATCTGTAATCGCTTTGTGAGGACCGTTCTTTGCATAAGCAGGCGTAAACAAGAAAGTTCCTACTTTGCACTCACATCCAGCAGTCTCGACTGTTCCATTGAGGACATACACATATTCATCACAAGGATGACAGTGAACCGGAATCACAGTACCAGTAGCCATGCGAAGCCGATGAATTGAGCCTTGAGGTACAGGTTCAGCCAGTGGTAGAGTTTTTGTCCCTGGAAATTGCTCCAGATCCAGCCACTGTTGGGTGTCAGTGTCAATAAAAATCTGTTCAGCCATGTTTAATTCTCCGGCTTATTGAAACTTTTCTGACCAAAGCTTGTAACGCTGCCAAGCTTCTGTCGTATCCACTTCTGGCATATACTTTTCTACCAGGGCGAATGTCTCGTCAATTAATTCCCCAAGATGAGTCACCGCTGTATGGGGTTCTTCTCGAAAAATCTGCTGAAGACGATATGTTCATACGCTGCCTTGAGTTCCTCCTCAGATGGCAGTTTCTCGTAATAAATGCTCATGTCAATATCCGAGTAAGCATCGGCTTGTCCGCGAGCAACAGATCCAGCGACTCCAATTGCCTTCACTTTCGGATTAGTTAGGAAGGTAGCCGCATTTTTTTGTGCTAAGGTGAGCAGTTGTTTACTGGCGTCGTTCATCCTCTCCCATCAATCAGCTACTTATCGCTCTTTTATTACTATCGCCAAATTAAATTTGAAATCCTATATTTGGGTTAGTCCGCGCAGGCGGACTTTGTCTGTGTAGACGCGACTTCCAGTCGTCGGAGTTTAATGAGATTATTCTCTCTCCAAAGTCATAGAAGAGCGTTATTGTCAGCTGCAACTTCAGCTAAGACTTGTGACAGTTGTTCGTTAAGCCTGTAGTCCCATCCACCATTGAGAAAAGAACTGAGAATGGCACTATCTAAAGCTTCATATCTGCCGACAGGTCTTGGCTGGAAACCAGTGGTGCACAAGCACACTTTCAGACTCAGCATATATCCTGCGTCGATTAATCAACTTATCGGTGCAATTATTTGCCAGTCCTAAGTATCTAAAGCAACGAGGCACTCCTGACACAGTAACGGATCTGATTCATCACCGCATACTCTTGCATCAGCGACTGCCTGGTGCTAAGCCCATCAGGTTTAGTCAAGGTAATACCAGTCGTCAAGTTAATTTGAGTGCCAGCATGATGGCGAACGACTTTGCCTGTCTCAAACAAATGGCGCTCTTAGGGGCTGGCATTGCGATTCTTCCCAATATCTTATGTAAATCAGACTGTCAATCGGGACAATTGGTGAAAGTTTTGCCCCAATGGTCCGTCGGGGAGCAAGCTTCTCTTTACCTTCTGCATGAGGGACGGCGACTGTTGCCAGCCAAGGTGACTTGCTTTCGTGATTTTATTTGCGATCGCTTTGCTGCAATCAGTTCCGAAGCGTGACAAGACGAACACTTACAGCATCTTCTTACCGCCACTGCTATCAACCTAGAGACGCATATTTCTATCTCACTCGTGCATCAGTTGATTTTGCTTGCACCTAATTAAAGAAGGAAGGAAAGCAAATAAGTCTGATTTACATAATCAGATTTTTGTCAATGTGTAAGGCCTAAACAATATCAAAGAGAACTTTAGTTCTTTTGTTATTAATCCAAGTTAATGTTAAGATATGTTACAAGCGTGAACACTTTGCGTAAAACTAACGAACAGGAACTGAGTATATATAGACTTAGCAGTTCTAGCTCAGAACACCTAACTTTTTTAGTTAAGTCAGTCGTCCACATCTTTTACTGAGTTAATAACTAATGACTACCTTAATGAGAAGGCGTGCGATTAAAGTATGACGCGCTTATATTTGAACATGTTCAGGACGAAAGCAGTCAGCAGTAATAGCTGGTTCTGTTTGATTTTTGTTGCGTACCTAGAGGCGGCGTGGCAGAGTATGAAGATTAATCAGCAAGCAATTTGATTGTTGCGAAAATAATTGGGCAAAATCCGAAATGGTGTATCTCACTTTTGTAGTTAGAGCTATTCCTACAAAAGTGAGATACACCAGATTAATCCTCAAGGACTTTTACCACATTCACCCTTGAGAATAACCGTTTGGATAAACATCTAGTTTAAGAGAGGAATGGGTTTTATGTCTATTTCAATACTTGCCTGGTATTCCACTGACTACGAGGCTCATTTTTCCAACTGACAATAACTAAATATCAGGGAAAGACAATGACAAAGATTTTGGTTATTGAAAATGAGGAACAAGCCCGCAACATGTTTTTAAAATGCCTGGAGTCAGAAGGGTTCGATGCGATCGGTACAGAAAATGGTCTTGTCGGCGTTCAGCAAGCACAAGAGTACTTACCCGATTTGATCATCAGCGAGATTATAATGCCAGAACTCAATGGTTATGGCGTTCTAAGGGCGCTGCGCGAAAACCCGGCCACAGCAATCATCCCCTTAATTTTTGTCACTGCTAAAGTTACTCGGGCTGACATTCGCAAAGGTATCGAACTGGGAGCGGATGACTATATTACTAAGCCTTGTACGCCAAAGGAATTACTGAGGGCGATCACAGCCTGCTTGGAAAAACGAGCGGCCCTCCAGCAGTGGTATGCTACACAGTCCCAACCAGTCCCAGAAGCACCACTAGCTGAAACTACAAAACAGACTGCGCAGGAGTCGATTTTTCCGTCCGACCCCGAGTTGAGTGAGGTCTTCTGCTTCATCGAGACCAATTATTCCCGACCGATTACCCTCAGCGACGTGGCTGTTGCAGTTGATTATTCCCCGGCTTACCTCACTAATTTGGTGCGACGCAGAACGGGACAAACTGTGCAAAATTGGATTATCAAGCGTCGGATGACAGCAGCACGTTCCTTGCTCTTAGAAACCGATGAGACAGTGGAGGCGATTGCTGCTAAGGTGGGCTACCAAAGTTTGGTTCATTTCTTCCGCCAGTTTCGCACACATCACGGGGCAACTCCCCAAGCCTGGAGAAGGTCGCAGTTAGATCAGCACAAACAAGAGAGACAAAACTGTTAGTCCTATCAACAGATTGTTTATTGCTACGGCATTTTACATTTAGTAAACTTGTTAATAATTGCAGCCTGTTTCATACTTTATATACGTTTTATTTGCTTTTAATTTTAGGGGCAGAAATCAATGTAAAAACGTGAGGAGTCGCGGTTCTACGAGTGGTGGATAATGGAAGACTGGCTAATTTGGTTTTTACCATTAGCTATTAGCCACGAATACTTATGTTTATTTGCGCCCTCTTACTTATCATTCCGCTTTTAGCAACAAAAGAGTCAATAAAGCAGTTATTTTAGCCTTACCGTCAAAGCATTTAGCGTTTCAGCTATCTGTCATTTATACGCCATCGAATAAGTGCATAAGTTGATTTGATCTGTTCCTGCTACGGTATTCTAACTTCATTGAACTCACGTTTTATTAATAGAAAAACTTATGTCTCATAAATTTGCCGAAAACATTGACACTTCAAAAATCATTGGTTAAAATTTTTAAGTGTGGGGTTGACATCTTTGAGGAATTAACCAGATGGCTTCCAACGTATAGTTTTCTCTGTTTTCGCTATCAAGTGCCATGAACATCGTCAAGGTTTCTAAAACCCGATTGAATGAGTGAAAGGTGTTCATTAGCCCTAGAAATTCAAACACATTAACGTTGTGGAAAAACCTTCAAAAAATTTGATTTATCATAAATCAAAGAGTACCTTAAAGGGTAATAGGCAGAACCATCAAGCTTTGTGAAAATGAAAAGTAATCACCCAGTAAATTGGAAAAGGTACTTTTTTTTGAAAAAAAAACTGTAGCATTCCAGCAAAGTGCAAATAAAGAAGCTGATATATCATCAGTCTAAATCGCTATGTTTTGCAATATTTCAGGAGAATCTTGAACCAATGATTATCGTCATGAAATCCGGCAGCCCAGCAGCAGAAATTGAGGGAGTTAGTGCAGCAATTCGCCGCTGGAACATCACACCAGAAAAATGTGTAGGTAGCCACAAAGTGGTGATTGGTTTGGTAGGTGATACGGCAGAGATTGACACTCGACAAATTCAAAATATCAGCCCTTTTATTGAGCAGGTTATACGGGTAAAAAAGCCTTTTAAACGGGCTTCTTTAGAATTTCGCTATGGCGAACCAACTGATGTAGTTGTACCAACACCCAACGGCTCTGTAACCTTTGGTCAAAACCATCCTGTAGTTGTAGTTGCTGGACCCTGTTCTGTCGAAAACGAAGAGATGATCGTAGAAACAGCGCAGGTAGTAAAAGCAGCAGGAGCGCAGTTTTTACGAGGAGGAGCTTACAAACCCCGTACCTCACCTTACGCTTTCCAAGGTCACGGTGAGAGTGCCTTAGAGTTGTTAGCTCTTGCTCGCGTTGCTACAGGTTTGGGGATTATCACGGAAGTGATGGATACAGCTGATCTGGACAAGGTTGCGGAAGTGGCGGATGTGGTGCAAATTGGTGCCCGCAACATGCAGAATTTCTCCCTACTGCGGAAGGTGGGGGCGACAGGTAAACCGATTCTCTTGAAGCGCGGACTGTCAGCCACGATTGAAGATTGGCTGATGGCAGCTGAGTATATTCTGGCAGCAGGTAACCCCAATGTGATTTTGTGCGAGCGAGGAATTCGCACCTTTGACCGACAGTATACACGGAATACCCTTGATATATCTGCGATCCCCGTGTTGCGATCGCTCACTCATTTGCCAATCATGATTGATCCCAGCCACGCCACCGGCTTCTCAGAGTTTGTGCCAACGATGGCAATGGCTGGAATTGCAGCTGGTGCAGATTCCCTGATGATTGAGGTTCACCCCAACCCAGCAAAAGCGCTCTCAGATGGTCCTCAATCTCTGACACCGGAAAGATTTGAGCAATTAATGCTCGAATTGGCTCCCTTAGGCAAATTCTTTGGTCGTTGGACTCAAAACAATAGTGCCACTGCAACGTTAAATTTTGCTCCAATTTCCTCGAATGCACGTGTTTGAACAAGTTAATCATTTCTGCAATTAGCTACCACGAAGTAGAGGCAAATCTTTGATGAATACAGCATCCCGAGTCTTGAAAACAACATCTCGTTGTTCATCACCCTTATTTGGGAATTCAGACAAAACCGTAGTTGTGGGCAACCACAACCTGACAATAGACGAAGTCGTCAGTGTCGCTCGTTATGGAACTCAGGTACGCTTAACCGATAATCATGATGTGTTGCGGGGTGTCCAAGCATCGTCTGACTACATTAACAATGCTGTTGAATCGGGAGCGCCAATTTACGGCGTGACCAGTGGCTTTGGCGGCATGGCAAATATCGCGATTTCCCGCGAACATGCAACTCTGCTCCAGAACAACCTTATGTCGTTTCTTAAGTCAGGGTCAGGGCGGAGATTACCACTAGCTGATGTGCGTGCCGCCATGCTCTTGCGTATCAACTCACACTTGTATGGTGCATCTGGGATCAGACTCGAACTGATCCAGCGCATGGAAAAGTTCCTAAATGCTGGTGTTACACCCCATGTATATGAATTTGGCTCCATTGGTGCAAGTGGGGATTTGGTGCCGTTATCCTACATCACTGGGGCGCTGGTTGGTCTAGAGCCAAGCTACAACGTTGACTTTAACGGCGAACAAATGGACGCGCCAACAGCGCTGATTCAGCTGGGTTTAGAGCCACTACAACTACTTCCTAAAGAAGGGTTGGCGATGATGAATGGCACCTCAGTCATGACAGGCATCGCTGCGAACTGCGTACATGACACCAAAATTTTATTAGGACTCTCCGTTGGTGTCCACGCCTTAGCTATCCAAGGTTTGAATGGTACCAATCAATCATTCCATCCATTTATCCATAAGCTGAAACCACATTCAGGGCAACTCTGGGCTGCCAACCAGATCCTCAACCTGCTGGCTGGTTCACGCCTAATCAGAGAAGAGTTAGATGGTTCTCACGACTATCGCGGTGAACATCCAATTCAAGACCGTTATTCATTGCGCTGCCTGCCACAGTATATGGGTCCCATTGTCGATGGCATTGAGCAGATTAAAAAACAAATTGAGGTGGAAATTAATTCTGCTACAGATAACCCACTGATTGATGTCGAAAACCAAGCCTGCTATCATGGCGGCAATTTTCTTGGACAGTACGTTGCTGTGGCAATGGATCACCTGCGCTACTACATTGGGTTGTTGGCTAAACACCTGGATGTACAAATAGCCTTGCTTGTAGCGCCTGAATTTAACAACGGACTGCCACCATCTTTAGTAGGTAACCAACAGCGTCATGTCAACATGGGGCTAAAAGGTCTGCAAATAGCCGGAAACTCTATTATGCCGCTGTTGACCTTCTATGGAAATTCCATAGCTGACAGATTTCCTACCCACGCTGAACAGTTTAACCAAAATATCAACAGCCAAGGTTTTGCTTCCGCAAACTTAGCTAGTCGCTCAGTAGAAATCTTTCAACAATATATGGCGATCGCCCTGATGTTTGGGGTGCAAGCCGTAGATTTACGCACTTATGCGGTTGCCGAGCATTATGACGCTCGTGCCTGCCTATCGCCAGCTACCAGAGATTTATACATGGCAGTGCGTGATGTAGTGGGACAACTGCCTGACCCTGATCGTCCCTACATCTGGAACGACCACGAACAAGGTCTAGACGAACATATTGCCCGGATTACAACTAATATCGCATCTAACGGTCAGATCGTTGCAGCAGTCAAGGCACTTTGCGCCGGGGAATAAGGAAACAGGAGTAGTGATGACTGCCAATCATCTCCTACTCCCCTTACTCAGTCAACAATACTTTGTCTAATGAGTTTTAATCGTGAACATTGTACATCATGTAGAGCAGGGTCATCTGCTCTTTCCTGACAAAATCGCCCTAATTTTTGAGGATAAATCTTTCACCTACAAACAGCTTAACCAGCTAGCAGGGCGAGTGGCAAATGGTTTGCGTGGCTTGGGAATCAAAGGCGGCGATCGCGTAGCCTTGTTTTTGCCAAACATTCCAGAATTTGTCATTTCTTATCTTGGCATTCTCAAAATCGGCGCGGTTGCAGTCTCTGTTAACGTAATGTTCAAAAGTGCTGAGGTCAGCTACATTCTCAACGATTGTGCTGTCAAAGCAATAATCACAACAGAGTCAGGTTTAAAGCAGGTGCTAGAGGCAGATTTACCAGAACTGCAACACATCTTAATTGCAGAAGGTACAGCCAATAAGGGTATTAGCTTAGCACAACTGATGGCAAGTGCTTCGGAGGAGGCACGCGCGATTGAAATGGATCGCCACGCTCCTGCAAGCATCCTCTACACATCAGGGACAACAGGCTTCTCCAAAGGAGCTACGCTTTCCCACGGCAATGTAGTTTCCAACAGCTACTCTGCCAACCGTTGTTATCGAATTCAACCTAGTGACCGATTACTGCTTTACCTACCGCTCTTCCATTGTTTTGGTCAAAACGCGATTCTCAACAGCGGTTTGAATGCTTGTGCAACAATCATCTTGCAACGCCGATTTGAGCTTGAGCAAGTCCTGCAAACCGTTGCTAATCATCAGGTCACAATGTTCTTCGGGGTGCCGACAGTATTCATAAAACTGCTGAATATGGACACCTCTAGCTACAATCTTGAGAGCGTGCGTTACTACTTTTCAGCAGCAGCACCTATGCCAGTTGAAGTTGCGCAAACTTGGCAGGACAAGTATGGACTCGTCATTCATGAAGGCTATGGTTTAACTGAGACATCACCATTTGCAACTTATAACCACGACTTGAAATACCAACTCGGTTCAATTGGGACTCCAATTGAGAATGTAGAAATGAAGATTGTTGATGGTAATGGTCATCTCTTAGAACCAGGTGAGTTAGGGGAGATAGTTGTCAAAGGACCAAACGTCATGCTTGGTTATTGGAATCGCCCATTTGAAACGGCTCTTGTCATTAAAAATGGTTGGTTTCATACTGGCGACATTGGTCGGATGGACGAGGACGGCTTTTTTTATATTGTTGACCGCTTAAAAGACATGATAAACGTGTCTGGATTTAAGGTGTATCCGGCTGAAGTTGAAAATGTCATTTATCAACATCCAGCGGTTGCTGAAGTAGCTATCTACGGTGTTTCGGATGAGATTAAAGGCGAGACAGTTAATGCCAACATCGTTCTTAAGGCGGGTCATGCAATTACAGAAGAACAAATCATTGAATTCTGTTATGAGAAAATGGCAGCCTATAAGATTCCCTGTGTTATTCACTTTGTGGATTCCATTCCCAAGAACCCGACTGGTAAAGTGCTGAAGCGAGTTTTACGTAAGCGTTCAATCTCTCAATTCGCTGCTGTTAACAAATGATTTAAAACTTGAGTAAAGTACTCAAGCAAAGGTCGCGAAGCACATTTTTTAAAACACTCATAGTAGGAATGAAAAGTTGCAATCATGAGCATTGAATCTCTTAATAAAACTGTGAATTCATCCCAGCAGTTATCAAGAAACACTGCTGCCCAATCTAATCACATCTCAATTGAACATTCAGCAGGATCTTCTATTTTCTCACCACCATCGCCTAATGGAAAACCTACTCAGTCAGAATCAATCCAGCTGACAGTTGCAGCAGCTGTGGTCAAAATGCTGGAAGATTTGGGAGTGCACCGTGCGTTTGGTGTTTCTGGAGGTGCGATCGCACCGTTCTGGGCTACGCTGACCCATAGCTCCATTGAGGTGCTTCATTTTCGCCATGAAGCTGGAGCCGCCTTTGCCGCTACCGAAGCCTACTTTGCTAATGGTCAGCCCGTTGTCGTTTTCACCACAACCGGTCCAGGTCTCACCAACGCGCTGACTGGACTTATGGCTGCACGCTGGGAAGGGGCAAAAATCATTTTTGTGTCGGCTGCTACTGCGGCACCGCAGCGCGGACGCTGGGGTTGCCAGGAAACCAGCGCCTACACAATGCCCATTTCAGGTATTTTTACCTCAGGTCCACTGTTCAATTACGCTACTACCCTGGAAAATGACGTTGAACTGCCAGAGATTGCTCGCCGGCTCGCCAACGGCTTGGCACGACCAGGAGGCTTTGTAGCCCATATTAGTATGCCCACAGGCATTCAGACCAGTTTAAGCAAGGTATCGATGCCACGGGTGAATCCCACGCAAACTCTTGCAACCGCCAGTGAGGAAGCGATCGCTGAATGTGTACAGTTGCTCTGTGAAGGACCATTTGCGATTTGGGTCGGCTTTGGTGCTAGAGATGCTGCCCTGGAGATCCGCCAGCTTGCCGAAAAAACAGGGGCGGCAGTGATGTCATCACCGCGCGGCAAGGGCATCTTTCCGGAGGATCATCCGCAGTTCGTCGGGGTCACAGGCGTTGGCGGCAATGAGGAGGTTCTGACATATATGCAGGAGCAACCGCCTTTACGCACGTTGGTACTAGGAACGCGCCTCAGTGAACCCACCTCATTCTGGAGTCCGGTGATGGTTCCCTCAAGTGGGTTCGTCCATGTTGATATCGACCCAGAAGTGGCAGGAGTCGCCTATCCATCCGCTGAGACATTCTTCATCCAGTCTGATGTGGGAATGTTCGTGAAGGCGCTGCTGAAGCAGTTTCCACGCCTTAGTCGATTCCCGGTGTCCCTGCCTCATCCCCAGCGCGAGGTAATCAATCCCAGCACGGGTGGAAGAGTGCGACCAGAGGTGGTGATGGATGCGATTCAACGGGTAATCGTCGAGGGTAGCGATGCAGTGGTGATGGCAGAGTCGGGTAACTCCCTATCTTGGGGAAATCATATGCTGCGATTTGCCAAACCGGGTCGTTACCGAGTCAGCACTGGATTCGGGTCCATGGGTCATTTCGTCACAGGCGTTGTGGGTGCTGCGCTCGTGCGGAATGGAAAGGCTGTTGCCCTAGTCGGTGATGGTGCCATGCTAATGAACAGCGAAGTCAGCACAGCCGCAAAATACCAAATTCCCGCCGTCTGGATTGTCCTCAACGACGGAGGCTACAACATGTGCAAACAAGGGATGGCGTTGCTGGGATTCAAGGGCATAGATGGAGATATGCCGCAGGCAGATTTTGCCATGATTGCCCGTGCTATGGGAGCCGATGGTATTCGTGTCGAAACAGAGTCTGACGTAGAAGCAGCATTAGAAAAGGCACTTGTCTCAACAGTCCCATTCGTTGTTGATGTGGTAATTGATGCAAATCAGCCTGCACCCATTGGGGGTCGGATTAAGAGTTTAATTTCACAAGGTGCTAACGAATCGAAAGGAGAAAAGTCATGATATATCAACCAGTAGGTATTTGCTCACTTGCACTCAGCTTTCCTAGCATAATTCGCACCAACGATTATTACAGAGAGAATTACCCCGAATTAATTGCGACGGCTGAGAAAAAAACCTTATCCAGAGTGTTTTCTACGGCTGATCCCACTTCCCTGAATGAGTTTGACTTGGAGATGGCACCCTATATGTCCGACCCCTTTCGCGGCACTGTTGAGCGACGGGTGTTTGGTCCCGGTGAGACATCGCTGACGATATCGTATAGCGTTGCCAAAGACGCCCTCGACGCAGCAAAGCTTTCCCCGAACGAGATCGATCTGATGCTCGTTGCCACAATCTTTCCCGAGCAAATCGTACCTGGCAATGCTGCCTTTCTAGCTGGTGAACTCGGATTGCAGGGTGCTGCCTGGAATATTGATTCCACTTGCTCGAATGCTGTAGTTGCACTTCAGACTGCCTCTGCGCTGGTGCGTGCGGGAGAGTACCGGAATGTTTTGGTGGTCATCTGCACTAACTACTCCAAGTTTACGGATGAGAATGATACCCTGGCGTTTTTATCGGGTGACGGGGCAGGAGCCTTTGTAGTTAGGCCGCTAAGCCCGAACCAAGGAGTCCTTGGGACAAAAATTATTCACACTGCCTCGACTTGTGGAACTTTCTTTAATGAACTGACAACAGACGCCCAAGGCAACCCGCGCATGTATATCCGGGCAGCTAAGGGCACGGGAAAGGTGCTGAGTGAAACCTCTGTAAAGTTGGTTCGAGAATGCTGCTCAGGCGCTCTGGAAGCTGCAGGTGTGAGCCTTGATGAGATTGACTTTTTTGCCTTCAATACGCCTACTGCCTGGTACGCTAACGTCTGTGCTCGCACTCTGGGTATAGATCCAAAGCGGACGATCAATCTCCACGAGCGTTATGCGAATATTGGACCAATGCTCCCTCTCGCCAATCTGTACCACGGTGCAGAAGCGGGCAGGATTCGGGAAAACGACTTGGTTCTGGTTTACACCATTGGCTCAGTATCTAATGCAGGTGCGAGTGTAATGCGCTGGGGCGATGTCGCATTGGGTCCTGCTCCCGCTCCCCCCGTGAGCCTTAATTGGCAGGAGATAATGGTCTTATCTCTGCGTTAGGTACTGTCAAGTCAATGCCAACTTTTTGCAGAAAGTTTTATAGCGTTTCTAACTTAACACGAAGTTACGTTTAAACACGTAATTTTCTCCTACGGTTGTTGACTGCTGACAGTTGACTGTTCACGGTCAACTGTCAACAAAAAGAAAGTTTCAAAAAATCTGTGTCCAGGATGAAGAACTATCAAAGGAAAAACAAATGACTAGCACGATTGACAATGTTAAACAGCCAAAGTCAACTCAACGGAAAACCGAAGAGAATAAAAAGGTGATGAATCTTGCCGCCAGTTGGTACATTGCCATGCTCTCCAAAGATTTGGGTAAAAAGCCAATAGCAATTGAGTTATTTGGTGGACCTTTGGTTGCTTGGCGAGATCAAAAGGGTCATCCGGTCATCATGGAACCTTACTGCTCACACTTAGGTGCGAGTTTGGCGATTGGTAAAGTAGTAGACGGTTGTATTCAATGTCCTTTTCATCACTGGCGCTATGATGGCTCAGGGCAATGTGTTTGGGCACCTGAAGTAGACCACATTCCCCCAACGGCTCGTCAGGCTACTTATGTCACTATTGAAAGATATGGTTGTATCTGGGTGTGGTATGGTTCAGAAACTCCTCTGTTCCCTTTGCCTGAGTGTTCAGCAGCTGGAGGCGAGAGGCATAACTATATGCCTTTGCGCTTTGTATACAACACCAAAACAACGGTGCGAAGGTTGGTTGAAAACGCGTGCGACTATTATCATGTAATCACACTACACGCTCAGGGGGTTACTGGCTCCATTCAATTGACCCTGCTTAATGACCAGCACACAGCACAACAGAGGGAAGCACCTATTCAAAAAGAAGCTTGGTTAGCCTTACAACAGAGGGAAGCACCTATTCAAAAAGAAGCTTGGTTTGGAGCCTTAATTCAATACCCACTCAAGAGCTATGTGGGGCGACTAGGTCCAGTCGTCCAGGCTTTGGGGATAAGTGCTAAAGCCTTTACGGCGCGAGTAGATGCTTGGCCTGGCGGAACTATAGTAACAAATTTTACAGACGCTGAGGAGAGACTCACGCTACTGTTTTGCGCTACTCCAGTCGCTGACAACAAGACGACCGCGCATTTTTTGGTAATGATCAGGAAAACTGGCAATTTCTTGCTGGATATACTTTATTTTTGTCTTTTTAGCTTGCAAGCAAAAATTGCATTTGGGGCGGAGGACATACCAGTATTCAATAACCTCAAGTCCGATGCAGGCGGTGTTTATGTCAAGCACGACCGGGGAATATTAAAGTTCAGAGAATTCCATCAACGTTGGGTTGATAAGGTCGAGTAATGTAGGACAAAAACCAGGACTGGCAAGCTTCAGTTCTGGTTTGTTTTGAACAAACGCTGATGTTTGTTTTATAAGATACACGGAGGACTTTGTTATGGAGTGGAAAGTTCGGGCAATTCGTGGAGCAATAACTGCTTCAGAGAACTCTGTGGCGGCAATTCGAGAAGCAGTAAATGAACTTCTAGACGAGCTGGAAGCAAATAATCAGTTAGATACTAGCGAGATTATTAGTGCTACTTTCTCTGCGACTCACGATCTCGATGCCGTTTTTCCAGCTGCGATCGCTCGAGAACGTCCTTATTGGAGCAATGTGCCTCTACTAGATGTGCAGCAAATGTATGTGAAGGGTAGTTTAGAGCGTTGCATTCGGTTGTTACTGCACTTCAATACTCCTGACCTTCACATCAAGATTTATCATCCCTATCTGCGTCAAGCTCAAAGTTTGAGACCCGATTGGATGATATCTCAAAGCACCTTGCTATTACAGGTTAGGTAGTGATAGTCAGACTCATCTAGCTTTTCAGAGGGAAATAGAATTGATGGTCATATCAGTTGCACATTTGGGACCACCAGGGACTTACACAGAAGCCGCTGCCCTAGCTTATCTTAATCGGCTCTCCGGGGAAACGGCACAACAAGCGCTGTTACGTCCTTATCCCAGCATTACCCAGACACTACGAGCGGGAATACAGGGGCTGGCTGATCTTGCAGTTGTGCCAGTGGAAAATTCTGTTGAGGGCAGTGTCTCTATGACGCTGGATGGGCTGTGGCAGATGAATACACTGCAAATTCAACATGCTTTGGTATTGCCGATTTCTCATGCCCTGATCTCCTGCACAGAATCCCTTGCAAGCATCCGAACCGTTTATTCTCATCCGCAAGCCCTCGCCCAGTGTCAGAGGTGGCTGGAGCAATTTCTCCCGAAGGTTCAGCCGATTTTCACCAATGCGACTACAGAGGCGCTACAGCATCTACACCTTGACAAGACCGCAGGAGTGATTGCTTCTTCTAGAGCAGCCCAACTGTACAATCTGCCAGTTCTGGCTTGCCCGATTAATGATTATCCCGACAACTACACCTGTTTCTGGGTACTAAGTTTACAACCCTCCACGGGTGGCACTCACACAACGCTTGCTTTTAGCGTTCCCGCCAATGTTCCTGGCGCACTCGTTAAACCGCTCTCTTGTTTTGCCAGTCGGGGTATCAATCTCAGCCGGATAGAATCTCGTCCGACCAAGCGCTCCCTCGGCGACTATCTTTTCTTCATTGACCTGGAAGCTGATGCTCGGGAGGCTTCTGTGCAATCTGCCCTTGAAGAATTAGCAACCTACACTGAAACGCTCAAGATTTTTGGTAGCTATTCGATAAATTGAGTCTCTATGGCTGACTTCTGCAATAAGTCTAATCTTTACCCCTGCCAGCCTAGAGGAAAAAGAACTAGGCGTCATCTGTTGAATAAACCCTAATGTTTGTTTTGTATTGCCACAATATAGGTAAGTTGGAAGAAACCTTGCAATAACTGAAACGATTCTGGAGAGTACTTTCTATGGTTAATCTGAAAAACTTATCGCTGGCTCCCTTGGGGGCAGTGTTTATTGCTCTGTTAACAACAAGTGCAGGGCAAGCAGCCGAGTTGTTTGGTAATTCACAGCCATTTGGAAATGGATCGATTCGTTCCTTTATCACACTTGATGACACCAGTGGAAAGCCCTTAGATGTTGGTATAAGTTTTCCGAAAGCGGATCTGTCTCTACCTGTTGGATCCGGTAATCAATACAATACCAATGAATATATTACGACTGAGCTTTCATTGCCACCTCAGGCTTCAACTACACCGTACACCCAGATTGAGGTTAACTATGCACCAAATGGTTATCCGCCGGGTGGACCGGTCACTTCGCCCCTATTTGATATTTATTTTTTCCAGATCAACCCCCAAGAACGTGACTTAATATGCCCACATCCGGACACAACTGGTGTGTTACCTGATTGTGTTGGTGAGGAACGGGCACTGGCGAGGAAAACGCCAGAACCAGGTACTCTCCCTGAGGGGGTGATACCACTTTTAGAAGGGAGTCCGCTCAAAGCGCGACCACGCTATGGAACGCGTTATTATGATGGCGACCTCGCCATTGCTGCAAACCAAAATCCGCAGTCATTAACCTCTTTCTATGGCTATGGGTTTTATGATGGTAAACCGGATTTCACAAACTTCGTAATCAGTGAATCTTTTCTTGAGAAGCAACCAAATGATGTTACTACCCCGTTGAAAGTACCAACTTCATATCTTAAAAGTGGGTACTATCCAACCGAATATAACGTGAGATATGACGCGACTAGTCAAGAATACAGGTTGTCGCTGAGTGGATTGACATTTCGCTCCTCCACCTCTATTCCTGAACTCTCTCCTACATTGGGTTTATTAGTGCTTGGTCTTTGGGGTACATTTTCCCTGGGGAAAAACAAACTGAAAAAACAGAAATTAGCCAGCCGATAGCGAAGGCGATCATTACCTATTTGATTAGCCTGAGTCTCCCTAGGGAATTACTTCTAACTCAATAATATCATCGCTTTTCAAGGTGTCAGTTAAATCAATAGTACGTTTGAGAAGTCTCATGTTCCCAGAGAAGCTTAAAGAAATTGACCAACAACTGATTGATCTACTAGGCAAAAGAATTGCAGTCTTGGCTGAATCAGAACCCATTTCCCTTGAAGAACAAATTGCCAATTTTGCATTTTCCCTCGCCCAATTTGGTGTTCCGGAGTCGATCTGGAAAAACCTTGTTATAGGTTGTGCTGCTGTTGCAACTGCATCTTCACCTCCATCTGAGGTCAAGCCGCGACGAGTTACTTTAATTGGCGGACGTGGTATGATGGGGCGCTTCTTTACACAGCGGTTATCCGTAGCAGGACACCACGTCAGTATTCTCGAACAGGGTGACTGGGAACAAGCAGAGTTGCTATTAGAAGGAGTAGATTTAGTCTTAGTCTGCGTTCCTATTGAATACACAACAGAGGTGATCCGCAAACTTGGTAAGTACCTTGCCCCAACTACTGCTTTAGCTGACATTGCTAGTATCAAGGCTCTAATATTACAAGCGATGCTTGAACACCATAATGGACCTGTAATGGGCTTGCATCCAATGTTTGGTCAAGGCATCAAATCGTTCTTGTCTCAAAAAGTTGTGGTCTGTCCGGGTCGTGAAGATGATGCCTTCCAATGGCTTCTGGATCTTATTGAAAATGAAGGAGGCAAACTGATTGTGTGTACACCCGAAGAACACGATCAGATGATGATGGCTGTTCAGGCAATCCGGAACTTTAAGACGTTTAGCCTTGGTGTTTTCCTAGCAGAAGAAGAGATTAACATCCGCCGTAGCTTAGATTTCTCCAGCCCAATTTTCCGTCTGGAAATTGACATAGTTAGTCGCTTGTTCGCTCAGTCTGCACCTATGATAGTAGACATCATGCTTGCTACACAAGAACGCCGTGAAGCCATTTGCAGACTAGCGGCAACTTATAATCGGTTGGCGCAATTAATTATTCAGAATGATCGAGATACCCTCATCCGGGAGTTCAAAGCAGCCCATAGCTTTTTGGGAGAAGAGATGAACTGTGCCGCAGAGGAAAGTACTTATGTGATTAATGCTCTTAGTATACTACTGGCAGCCAGAGAGGTTAAACAAAGACATACAGCTTTTGCCAGTACGCAAAGCACAATCGACGATCAACAAAACTGGGATACTCTCATTGCTCTCTAGTTGATTTTGCGTTGGACGAAGTCCTTGCCGAAGGCATCGCTCTACTTATGAGTTCAAGCATTTAATTTCAATCTCAAACCTACTATGGTACTGTAACAGCTTATTTATTTAATAAAATTTCTTATAACCTATGCAGCGAAGCAAATTTTTTAAACTTCTGAAACAGAAATATTCTATTGTCTCTCGTCAAGAGCAATCACCCACTCCACAGACATCTGTTAATAAGTGGCTGGTCACACTCACTATCATGATCGGCACCTTAATTGCAGTTATTGACACCAGCATTGTCAACGTTGCAATTCCTCAAATTCAAGCCAGTTTAGGAACCTCAATTGATGAAATTGGCTCTCTTGTGACGTTTTATATCATTAGCAGTGTGATTGTCATGCCCCTAAATGGCTATCTTAGCGCCTTATGGGGTCGTAAACAGTTTTATGCTGGAGCAATCGTCCTATTTACTATTTCCTCTTTGTTATGTACGCTGTCCTGGAATTTGCCGTCTCTTGTGTGCTTTCGTATCCTTCAAGGACTGGGTGGAGGCGCTCTTTTCCCAAGTGCTCAGGCTATTTTGTTGGATACCTTTCCTAAAGAAGAACACGGCAAAGCCATGAGCGTTTTTGGTCTAGGGGTTGTCGCAGGTCCTGCCATTGGTCCTGTATTGGGAGGCTATTTGACGGATACGTTCGGCTGGCGCTCAATCTTCACTATCAATGTCCCGATTGGCATTATTGCTGGCATAATGGTACTTTTATTTATTCACAATCCGCCCTATTTAAACAAACTCCATGGTAAGTTTGATTGGCCTGGTCTCATTGCCTTAGTCATTGGTTTATCTAGTTTGCAATATGCTCTGGAAAATGGGCACAGGCTGCATTGGTTTGAATCTAAGCTAATCATTTTGCTATTCATAGTTGGGGTTGTGGCTGTTGTGTATCTGGTGCGACGGGAGTTGGTAACTCGCTATCCAATTATCGATTTATCAGTTTTTGGAAATCTTACTTTTGTAGCGGGCAACATTATCGGATTGTTAACGGGCTTTAATATTTTTGGCTTATTATTTGTCTTGCCTATGTTTATGAGTCAAATCCTGCATTACGACTCGTTTAAAACGGGTATGGCAATGATGCCAGGACCAGTGGCTACGGCTTTGATCGTGCCACTAGCAGGACGACTAACAGATCGCCTAGACCCCCGTATTCCCTTGGGCTTAGGAGTTGCCGTTTGTACTGTCGGCACTTGGCAATTCAGCCATTTAACTATGCAATCAGGCTACTGGGATATATTTTGGCCGCAAAGCTGGCAAGGGATTGGTTTAGGGTTAGTATTTGTACCTCTTTCTTCAGCAACTCTGGGCAGTGTTAGCCAAGCCAAAAGAGCCTCAGCTTCTGGGTTGTACAACCTGATCCGCCAGTTAGGAGGTAGTGTTGGCATTGCTGGGCTGACCGTGATGCTCCAGTGCCTGCAAGCATTTTATCAGTCTAATCCGAGCGAGAGTTTCAAACAAGTAGCTTTTTCAGACATATTGCCTGAGCAAGCAGCAGTTTTAGCCTACAGTCATCTGTTTCGCTACAGTGCCTTAATCTTTCTTGCCAGTTACGTGCCTCTGCTGTTTCTAAAAGTTAAACGAACATCTTGAACAAAAGCGCCAATTCTTTTCGAGTGAAACACAAGTGCGGTTCTGTTACAAAAACTTCTTTCAATTCATACAGACCGATTCATTTCGCTCTCATTGAGCAACCGTTTTGGCATTCAACTGGCGGTTTCTCTGGGAGGTTTGGCACTAAGAAGTTTGGAGCTATGGTGGTTTTTGCGCTCGTCAAAACCCAAACACAAATGACTAAAACGAATGCGGATTCTAATTTACTCCTACAACTACCATCCAGAACCCATCGGTATTGCCCCTCTGATGACCGAACTGGCAGAGGGTCTGGTCAAGCGCGGTCATTCAGTGCGCGTGGTTACTGGTATGCCCAACTACCCCCAACGCCAAATTAACTCAGAATATCAGCGTAAATTATACCACACTGAACACAAAAACGGCGTGAAGATTCAGCGTATTTATGTTTGGATTCGCCCTCAACCAAGTCTGCTGGATCGGATATTGTTGGAGATTAGCTTTGTTATCACCAGTTTTCTGCAAGCCCTCAACGGTTCCAGACCGGACGTAATTCTTTTAACCGTGCCGTCCCTACCAGTTTGCGTTCCGGCAGCCCTCTTGGGATGGTTGTACGCCTGCCCTGTAGTCTTGAATGTCCAAGATATTTTACCGGAAGCCGCCGTCCACACTGGTCTGCTTAAGAACAAATGGCTAATCCGCATCTTTGCCGCCTTGGAAAAATTCGCATACCACACAGCAACCAAAATTACCATCATCGCCGATGGGTTCGTGGAAAATCTGCTCAGTAAGGGCGTTCCCAAGAGTAAAATCGAGCTTCTGACCAACTGGGCTGATGTCAATTTCATCCGCCCCTTGCCAAAAGAAAACAACCGCTTCCGCACCGCCCATCAACTTACTGACAAATTCGTGGTGCTATATTCTGGTAACATTGCCCTTACCCAAGGCTTAGAAACGGTTGTCGAAGCCGCGAAGATTTTGCGGCATATACCAGACATTGCCATAGTAATAGTAGGAGATTCTCTGGGATTGCAGCGATTGCAGCAACATGTGTTACGCTTTGGGGCGTCTAATGTTCTGCTACTGCCGTTTGCAAAGCGCGAACATTTGCCTGAAATGCTAGCAGCCGCAGATGTGGGGTTGGTGGTGCAAAAGCAGAATGTAATTTCCTTTAATATGCCTTCAAAAATTCAACTACTACTAGCCAGTGGTCGTGCGATCGCCGCATCCGTACCATTAAGTGGCACAGCAGCGTCTTCTGTGCAAAAAAGTGGCGGCGGAATTATAGTTCCTCCAGAAGACCCCGATGCATTAGCGGCAGCGATTTTAGATTTATATAAAAATCCAGATAAAGTAGAAACGTTGGGTCGCAGAAGTCGGCAGTATGCTGTTGAGCAGTATGCCTTGGAGCAAGCCTTAAATCATTATGAAGCGCTGTTTGACTCAGTTACGGCTCGTCGAGTTAATCAAGCACATGCGTTGCCCAAATATGAGATCAAGGCTTGACTTGAGCAGAAACGAACCACACGCCAGGATACGTGCCAATACGGTACGGGAACGCCATATTCATCCCAAGGGATATCCCCCCAACCCCCCTTAAAAAGGGGGGCTACATTCCCCCCTTTTTAAG
>CAZZYE010000013.1:0-26702 GCA_964658145.1 uncultured Stigonema sp. | reverse complement strand
ACCATCTCAATCTACCTGTAAGAACAGATTTAACCCAGGCAAATAAAATATTCATACCAGCTTTTTGATCCAGTTCATTTTGATAAGAGAGAGGAAGTTTTTCCTGGTTAAAAATAATTCTTTTTTTTGCAAATCCTTTACAAATGGAGTCACGTTTTTGTTCTGTGAGTGCATCTCGATTTGGTGCAGTGTATCCGTCTCGAATTGGTGCAATGTATCCATCTCGAATTATTGCACTCTCATCACTAATTAGAAATTTCGGGAGGAAATGACCATTAAGCGTTAAGAAGCTCAGCAATTTTTGTAATTTTCCAGTTTTTGTAAATTCATAATCTTCACTATTCGAGATCGGTTTAGCCACGATAGTTTGACTTTTATGACTTTTACTATATTCAAAAATCCGGTAATGCAGAATCTCTGGGTCATTATTGATAAATAATTTGGGTCCTTGTATATAATCTTCAAAACCGAGAACAAACATTTCTGCAGAATTATAATCAAATTTCAATAAATGATAAATGACAGCTTGTGTCAAGGATTTTACTGCGGTAAAATATGTGACCGAACCATGAATTGAATTTGTTATTAGGTGATTACGACATATGTAGTAAATATCCCAAATAGGTCTTTTCGCATAAAATGGTTCATGCCATACAGCTAAAGATGGAAAAGCCACTATTCCATCTTTAAAACGTTCGCTGACTCTTAAACCAAACTCTACGTCATCTACTTTGATAAAAAATGGTAGTGGTAATCCAATCTTTTCAATAACTTTTTTAGAAAAAGAGAAAAACCAAAATGCCCCATAATCTATATTTTCTTCTAACAAAAGTAAGTTAAGTGAAGTGGGGTTTCGTAGATCAAGATTTTGCTTTAGAGAATCGATTGACAATGGACGATGTTGGGGGTTTCCTTCATCGTCAAAGTGTTTGTTATATATTGCTCCGGCTTCATGCAAAAGGTATTTTTCGTTGAAATCAAGCATGCTGCCAGCTACAGCAAAATCCTCCTGTGCAGACTCGTATAAAGAAAAAAGCCTGTAGATAACTTCACTGTCTAAGTCTATATCGTCATCCATGAACAAGAAGTGCGTATAAACTCCTGACTGCAATGCCTCAATCAGTCCCCTAGTAAAACCGCCACTTCCACCTACATTTCGATTAGAGATCAGCTGAACCCTATAGTCTGAAAACTCACTCTCATTCAGAGTACTGGCATTGTCAACTACAAAGATTTTGAACTTTTTATCTTGCAAAAAACTGTCTTGCAAAATAGCGTTAACTGTCTTTTTTACATAAGCTTCTTTTTTGAATGTACAAGTGATGATACCTAAGGACACATCCCGATGCTTTTCTTGTTCGGTGACAACTAACCCTTCTGTAAACAAACCTTGTTCACTCAGGCAAGTTATTTCCAGATAAATTCGACCAGCTTCTTGGCTTTGCCCGAGTTCTGGCAATAAAATTTTTACGTGATTTGATAGCTGACATTCCTTAATTGTCTGGCTATGAATAAGTTCTTTTGTACTCGCGCCATATGTTTCGCGATAAGCAGAAACTTCAAAATCACCCTCAAGCTTAAGTAAATAGTAAAGGGATCTAAGATTTGTGTATTTCGTATAATATTTTTCGTAGATTGAGTTGAAGTAAGTGTTCAAAGATATGGTGTTACCTTGATGCACAAGAATTTTGCTGTCACCAGCATGAAAATTTATGAATTTACCTGGTTCCGACTTAATGTATAAGTCGGAAGTTTCATTTGTCTTAGGAAATTGCACTCGGCTTACTACGTTCATATGCTACCTACCAATTATTTTGTGTTTCCTTTTCAGGATTTTAGGGTTTATATTACTGTCGTTTAAATGTATTAGATACAAATGCTTTCTTACTTACTTGAAGATGTCACCTTGCCCAAGTCTACAGTTTCCTCAAAGCCAACTATCTTAGGTTGGCTTGATACTTGCTGCAAGTACTGGTGAATGTAATCTAAAAAAGGCTGATAGGCTGCTTCAGGAGAAAGCTTTTCGGTCACGTACTTATGAGCTTGTTCCTCCATCCATTGGCGTTTGTCTGGGTTGCTTAAAAGCATATGCACAGATGCTGCAAAATCCTCAGATGTGTCTGCCACGAGTGTAGTTTTGCCGGAAATGTCACGCAGTCCTTGAACACCCACACTTGTTGAAACACAAGCGCGACCGTAGGACATTGCCTCCACAAGCTTGATCTTCAGCCCACTGCCAGCTAGCAAAGGAATCAAACAAACTTCAGCAGCACCATATTCAGGTTTCAAATCCTCCACAATACCTAAAAGATGAACATTCGGAAAAGTTCCTTTAATCAAGTTACATACAGAACCGCATACGTGGAGGCTGCAATCGGGGATTAACTGTATAACAGTTGGCCATACATTCTCAAGAAACCATTGTAGACTGTAATAGTTGTGATGTGCGCCACTACCTACAAATAAGCAACGACCTGGCACTTGCTTAACAGTATGAGAATGAAGCACTGCAGCCTTGGGTGTGCAAATCACCTCACTCTGAGGTGCCATTTCCTTGAGGAGCTTAGCATCTTCTTCCTGAATAGCTAAGAGTAGCTGCGCCTTGCGTAACTGCATAGCTTCTATCTCCCAGTTCCAAGTGCCTGCCTCTAGGAGAATACCTATTTCCTTGAAACTAGCATTTCTTTTGTAAAATACATCGTGAGTGAGGATAACTTTTAATCCAGTCTCATCAGGAGAAAAGGCATCTAAGATGTTTGCTAAAAAGACATAGTTAACAACCACAACATCTGGCTTGAACCTGTCAAATAGAGTCTTAGCAAAAGCAGCGTCTTCTGATGTCGCTAGAATCTCCTGCCAATTTTCTACATAGGAATTTGTGGTAGGAAGTTGCTGTTCATGTCTTTTTTGTAGTCTTTTTCCCGCCGCACGAGCGGCACGATAAATATTTTTTAGGTCGTTGTTAAATAGGCGACGATAAATTACCCGTAGTGGTTCCTTAACCCAATCTGACAATGAGTTGAATCTCAGCACAACACCACCAATCCGCAAGTTATTGTAAACCTCCATATTGGCAAATGTTTCTAATATTGTAGACGGAATAACATACCACGGAAATTTACCACCAGGTAACGGATCAAGGGATACATATTCAACTTCACAGCCTGCTTGTTCCAAGTAGCGTAGGAAATCTAGCACATATGCATCACTACCATTTGTATTCTCAACTGGAATATGTCCGTTAATGAATTGAATCTTTATTGGTCTATTTATCATATCCTGTGTTCTTAAGGTACTCACAAACAAACAATCTCCTACTATTGATGTCCAACTATTGAATAGTGAAAAAGTTTATTAATCTCACAAAGTTATGCTTATAACAGCACAACATAAGTAGTGTGTATTCGACTACATAATATGTGACTTCTGTAATGGTTTCGAGATCCCTACCTTGACTGGTAGACGGCAAGCGCCGTAACCTCTATCGCCTATTAAGTCTGTGGGACCCGAACTTACTTCCCAAGTCAGCGTGCTCGGAATCGCATCGAGAACATAGGTATTTGAGAGCAGTGCCATAGAGATTGAATAAATACTGGGATGAAGTGGATTTCTGTCTAGATCAAAGTGAACTTCGTGAATCCCCATAGGCAACTGTAGTGGCGGTTGGTCATGATCGGAGTCCAAGGTCATCACCCTGTTCCCATCGAGGGTATCAAAGCCAATGCCAATTGCTAAATCTGAGACTTCTCGAAAACATTGAATGGTAAAGATCAGGCTGATCGATTCCCCATAGCTGAAACTGGTGTTTGGCGCTAGTCGAAGCCGAAGTAAACGAGCCTTTTCTCCGAATCCGCTCATTCTCCGGACTGAATCTAGGTCAACATCAAAAGTTGACATTGATGATTGGGTTGAATAGCGTTGGATTGCGTCTTCTACACTGTCAACCTTCTTGGTGACTCCCTGCTCTAGGTAAATTGCCTGGGTACACAACCGCCTGATCGCTTGCATGTTGTGAGATACGAAGATCACAGTCCGACCACCTTCTGCCACCTCTCCCATTTTGCCCAAGCACTTCTTTTGGAAAGTGGCATCCCCAACTGCCAGTACCTCATCGACAATCAAAATTTCTGGTTCTAGGTGAGCTGCTACCGCAAAAGCCAAACGGACATACATTCCGGATGAATAGCGCTTCACAGGCGTATCTAAAAACTTTTCAATTTCTGCAAATGCGACAATTTCATCAAACTTTTGCTTAATCTCCGCCCTACTCATCCCCAGAATTGCACCATTAAGAAAAACATTTTCCCTGCCAGTCAGTTCTGGGTGAAAACCTGTACCAACTTCTAATAAACTGGCGACTCGCCCCCGAATTCGCACCGCTCCCCTTGTTGGTTCGGTAATTCGGCTGAGAATTTTCAGCAGTGTTGATTTGCCTGCCCCATTGCGACCAATAATGCCAACTCTGTCACCCTCTTGAATCTCAAACGACACATCCTTCAGTGCCCAAAACTCATCTCGGATTGCCGAGGCTTCCTTCTTGGCACGAGGTTTGAGCGCACCCACAATGGATTTGGCGGTATTGGTCATTGCGCCCCGAAATGTCTTGTAGCTATAAACTCCCTCTTCCTGATGCCCCAAGACGTACTTCTTCGCTAAGTTCTCAGATCTAATTACAGTATCCGACATCTGCCTTACTTTTCCCTCATCCCTACGCCTAAATCACGTCTTAATCATCTTTATTCTTCACAGCATGCTCCGCAATACGCAGCATTTTATAGAATCTAATGATCGTAACTATTCAACAATGTCATCAACTTAGATCTAAGTGCTGTAAGTATATTTTCTGGCTTTCTAAAATAAGTTTTTAAATAGTATTCAAGTCTCCATTTCAAATCTCTGCTCCACAAAGCATCAAGCTCGTAGTGAATTGTGACACGCCAGCGTTGAAACAAAGGCAAATCCTTTCTGTATGTTCTGATAATTCTATCTAACATTTGCTCTCCCCGTTGAGGTTCTTGCCATAGAGTCATAGACTTTGTATCTTCATATCTCATCCAGTTTCCCCAAGGTTCATTTACATACTTAACCGTTGCAACTTGCACAGCCTTAAGTAGAAAATCTAGATCCATTGCATAGTGTTCATCGACTAGGTACATTCCTACTTGTTGATGCAAAGAGGTATGATAAAAGTAGGCAGACGGATTTGTTGGATAATTATTTACATTCAATCCCTGAAGCAGATTACTCAACTTAAAGTTAGTTGGCTTGTGTACAGCAACAAGCTGATCTTTTCCATCCCATACATTACAATTTCCCACAAGTATGCTTGGCACAGGCAACTCTTTAAAGAGTTCTAATACACGGTTCAGTACATTCTGCTCATAATAGTCATCAACATTCAAAATAGCTAAAATTTCTCCTTTAGCCATCGCAATCCCCTTGTTCATTGCATCCGACTGTCCCCGATCTTTTTCAGAAATCCAACGAATGTGTGGATACTTGGACGCATACTGTTTGATGATTTCTACTGTTCGGTCTGTTGAACCACCATCTACGATGATGTGTTCAAAATCAGAACATTTTTGGTCAATGACAACCTGAATACAGGCTGCAATGAATCGTTCTCCGTTATATACTGGTGTAATGACACTGATCATGTTTGGCTACCCTTAGTATAGTAAATAACTCTAGTGATTTAGTGATTCACTTTTTCTATAAATTTGAGAGATATTTTGTGATTTAAGTCAGGCAAATTAATTTTTAATTTTTTGGGAATTACAAAGGCGATCGCGCTGACTTTTCACCTCATACAACAGAACGATAAACATCAAGAGTTTGCGCTACTGTTTTATCCCAACTAAATTGTTTAGCCCTTTGATACCCGAGAGCAATTAAGGTATCGCGCTCTTGAGAACCATTAAGAAGAGAGAGAAATATATCTGCTAGATCGGCAGTTGCCTTTGGATCAAAAAGTATGCCTGCATCACCCACAACTTCGGGAATACTAGAAGAATTGGAAGCAACTACAACCGTTCCGCAAGCCATTGCCTCAAGTGGAGGAATGCCGAAACCTTCGTAGAGAGAGGGGTAAACAAAGGCAAGACTACAACGATAGAGCTTAGCTAAATGAGTATCCTTAACATATCCATAATGCTCCATGTGTTCAGTTAATTTGAGTGACTCAATCAGCTTTCGTTCTACATTATTAAAAGGCGCACCCACGACACAAAGGGCAACATCAGGATTAACAGAAACAGTTTTAGAGAAAGCGTGTAGCAACCCGTCAAAGTTTTTGTAACCTAATTGGTGATTGCCTACGTAGAGATAGTAGGGTTTGGAGGGTACTGGTTCAGAACCATAGGAAAGGCTTGCATCTATTTCTGAAGCTAAATACGTTACTGAGATTTTATCCTCAGGTATAGGATATCGTTCTAGCAAATCTTTTTTAGTATTTTCCGAAACACAGATAATTGCCTGAGCCGCAAGTATTGCCTTGCGTTTCATCTCGGCTTCATCACCTTTTACATCTATTTCCTGAGCAAAAATTTCATGAATCATATCATGAACAGTAAGGACTACTGGGCAAGAATATTCTTTAATTTCTCGTTTAGTGAGTAAATAGTAGTAAGTAGGATGAGCAATATCAAAGCGCGTAAGATCAGTTAAAAATCTAAAATAATATTTTTCAAGTCTCCACGAGATTCTTCTAGGACGAAATCTTAGATATTTGTAAACTGACAATTTTGAGTTCACTGGGTAGTTCAAGTTATAAGCCTCATGAATAGCTGTAAGCGTAGGGCTATAACTTTCTGGTAGTCTGCTGATTAAGTTGGCGAAGTATCGATTAATCCCGCCAGTAGTTTGTATAGCGTATATTTGACCATCATATAAAATTTGCATGACTCATAGTCCTCTCAAACACTTTAATTCTGCGAATAATCTTCATCAGTGTAGATTCGCCATAAACTCCCTCTTCCTGATGTCCCAGGTCGTAGTTCTTCGCTAAGTTTTTAACTCTAATTACAGTATCAGACATCTGCCTTACTTTTACCTCATCCAAACGTTTGAATCACAGCAGGAAGGAAGTAGAGATGATAAATGTTTTCATAGTTCAAGCTGATAGGGCAGTTTTGTAAGCAGTGATCGTCTGTTGAGCACACGAGTCCCAACTAAATTTTTTTGCCTGTTCTAGAGACTTATCAGTCATAGACTGACGTAAAAATGGCTTGTTATAAAGCTCAAACATACTATGACACAGCCCATCAACGTCTTTGGGGTCAAGCATAATCCCAGCATCACCAACCACTTCTGGTAGCGAAGAGGTGTTGGAGGTGATGACAGGGACGCCACACTGCATGGCTTCTAACGGTGGCAAACCAAAGCCTTCATAGAAGGAAGGATAGATAAAGGCAAGCGCACCACTGTAGACAGCAGCCAAGTCTTCATCAGAAACAAAGCCGGTAACTATAATTCTGTCTTTCACAGCAGAGTTTTTAGATATTTCCGCAAAAATTTTCTCGTATTTCCAGCCTTTGATGCCGACTAATACCAGATACAAATCCTGAATATTTTCTTGCTGAACCAGCTTGATAAAACATCGGATTGTATGATCAATGTTTTTTCGAGGTTCTAAGGTACTTAAGCTGAGAATATAGGGCGCGTTAGGGATGTGGTATTTGCTCTTGACGAGTTCAAGTCGTTGAGTATCTAATTCGGGATAGAAAAGCTTTGATGCGGCTAGGTGAGTGACAAACACTCGGTCAGGATCAACGACTGAGGAGTAGTTGCATAAATCGTTTTTAGTGGACTGAGAGACACATAAAACCCACGACTGTGGCTCTAAACTCCCTAAGGCTTTTTCAAGATGAGTCTTTTCATTAAACTTGAATAATTCCGGATATAAAATCGGAATCAGATCGTGAACAGTGAGAAACTTTTTTATATGAATTGCTTTTCTGATTTCCTCAGGTATTGCTTCAAAAGGTGAGTGATAAATGTCTGTTTCTGCAAAAATTTTGGGAGCAATTTTTCTAGGAAAGAGTTCGGTGCCGCGAGCAGTATAATGTAGAAACTTCCTTAAAACCTTCAATACGATTTCTCGTGAACCTGAAGTATCGTCGATTTTAAGACTAAGTTGACGCTGAATCTTGAGGAGACTTCGCTTAAATTTCCAGTCTTCATGTCTGTAAGCCAAAGGTACTCCTGTTAGTTCTGGATTAGATTCTAAATAGTCGAGGAAGTCGTCTAATCTAGAAGCAGCACCACTTGTGCAGAAAATTAAATTTAGATCGCAGTGGTTTGAATTTTTCAGACCATAAGCCAAATTCTCAATAACTCTAAAAATTCCTGTTCGTCCAGTAGGGTAATAGTGTCCTACTCCTAGAAGTGAGGCGTCGTATAAGACTTTCATACATGCAATTACAAGTTAATAACAGCCACTAAGCCAGTGTTTATTTGTTTATATGAAACTTTTCCAAGTAAGCGATTAAGTAGTTTGTAATAAACTTTCTGCAATAGATTTTCTGTTTGAGGTTTCAAAATCATTTGATTTACCAAGGATATTGTAGGAATAAAAAGTTCTGGAAAGATAGTTATATTTAAAATGCCATTATTTATAATCAGCTTTTTTAAAGAAGCTTCTGTGTAGTTCCTTAAGTGAGTTTTATCTTGATAATGTAAGAAGGTAAGATTAAACGTATTCATGATTTCATCTTCCTGTGGTACTGCAATAATCAGTCTTTGGGAAGTTACTCTAATCAATTCTTTGATAGCTACTTGATCGTCTACATGCTCTAAAACGTCATAACAGTAGGTACAATCAAAAGCTTTGTCAGGAAAAGGAAGATTAGTAACATCACCTTGAACGTAAGTTCCTAATCTTCCTTTTTGTCTCGCTACTTGCAAAAATTGCTCATATTTGTCAACACCTGTTACCTCTAAATCCTTTTGAGACAAAAATTCTACATACGCGCCCCCACCGCAACCAGCATCTAAAATTTTTTTCCCTACCAAATACTTTTCAAGATGTGACACCCGCTCTGGATTTAAATTGCCACTTATAGAAGACCAATTAAATTTTTCTGCGTTTTCAACTGAGTAAAATTCTTGCATTTTTATCACTTGACTAATTGCTTTACATTCCAATCTAGCTTTGGTCTTACAACTCCCGGCAATTTCTCATTCATCGGACCATGACCTTCAACATCCTCAATGACTAAGCTAAGACAGTAGGGAGTGTTCACAAGAGATTTATTATACGGTGGTACATCTGCTCCAAAGTACATCGAGTATTTCCCAGCATTTAGGTTATAACCAGGAAAATCACATTGACTGATATACTCACCAGGTTCTCTTACTAACTTTGACCATGCCATTGGATCGTTAGATCCACAGATAGGTATGCCTTCTACATTTTGCATGAAAAAGCCGATTCTTAATCCATTGAGTGGTCGTAATACTTCGTATTTCACTACAATTGAAAATCCTTTGCGACAATCAATAGAAGGGGCATATTCCCCTTGAGCATTCAAAATATAAGCTTCAAGAAAACGAATTTCAGGTGATTGTGGAGCGCTTTGTTCGTTCCAGATTATATGGGCATCTGAGGCAGTATCTTCAGCCAGATAATTACTCATGGCAGCTTCAATCTCCGAATCCATTAATAGTTGACCGCTTCGCATCAATAACGCCCGACTACAGAGTGCTCTGATTGCTGCCATGTTATGACTAACAAATAAAACTGTTCTTCCCTCCTTACCGACATCCTCCAACTTGCCCAAACACTTCCTCTGAAATTGGGCATCTCCTACTGCCAACACTTCATCTACTATCAATATTTCTGGCTGCAAGTGAGCAGCTACGGCGAAAGCCAAACGCACATACATCCCTGAAGAATAACGTTTAACTGGCGTATCTAAAAATTTTTCGACTTCCGCAAACGCTACAATTTCATCAAACTTGCGCGTAATCTCCGCCTTACTCATCCCTAGTATTGCACCATTGAGAAAAACATTTTCCCGTCCTGTTAACTCTGGGTGAAAACCTGTCCCAACTTCTAATAAACTAGCAACTCGCCCCTTAATCCGGACAGTTCCCCTTGTTGGTTCGGTAATTCTGCTGAGAATTTTCAGTAGGGTTGACTTCCCTGCCCCATTGCGACCAATAATGCCTACCCTTTCACCCTGCTTAATCTCAAACGACAGATCTTTCAATGCCCAAAATTCATGCAGCCTTGATGCTTCCTTCTTGGTGCGGGGGTTGAAAGCACCAGTGAGGGATTTTGCCGCATTGGTCATTGCTCCCCGAAATGTCTTGTAACTATAAAGTCCTTCTTCCTGATGTCCAAGGACGTACTTTTTAGCTAAGTTCTCAACTCTAATTACAGTATCTGACACCTGTTTAACTCCTAACTAATACATACGTCTAAATCACGTCAGCAAATGTGCGCTCCATCTTCCGGAAATACCAAATACCACTCCACAGGATCAGCGCCACTACAAGCACAGACAGTGCAAACCCTGGTAAATATATCTGCGAATCGCCACCCAAAATCGCCCATCGGAAACCGTCAATGACCCCTACCATTGGGTTGAGTGAATAAAGCAGCTGCCATTGTTGGGGAACAATCTTGCTGCTAAAACCTACAGGCGAAATATACAGACCGAACTGCACGATAAACGGCACGACAATACGGAAATCTCGATACTCCACAGTTAAAGCCGCTAGCCATAACCCCGCCCCTATCGACGCTGCAAAGGCAATGGCAACAAACAGTGGCAGAGTCAATATGCGCCAATCGGGTACAAAATTATACCATGCCATCAATCCCAGCATAATCATGCCAGAAATTAGGAAGTCTACAAAGCTGACAATCACGGCACTCGTTGGCACAATCAGACGGGGAAAGTAGACCTTAGAAAGTAGGTTGGCGTTGTTAACTAAACTATTGCTGCATTCGGTTAACGCACCAGAGAAAAACTGCCAGGGCAACAGGGCTGCAAATACCAGAATTGGGTAAGGCGCCTTACCTTCGGTGGGTAGCTTGGCGATATAGCTAAATACAACGGTGAACACCACCATTGTTAAGAAGGGGCGAATCAATGCCCATGCCATGCCAATGACAGTTTGCTTGTAGCGCACCAAAATATCGCGCCATGCCAAAAAGTAGAATAATTCTCTGTATTTCCACAGGTCTTTCCAGTACTGACTCTCAGTCCGACCTGCCTCGATGATTAGTTCTTTGGTGCTCATGATTTTTTATCTGCCTCTAAAACTAGAATTTGTATAAAGAAAAGAACTCTTACAGAAATAAATAAGCAGAGATTAGCTCAAAAAACTGAACAGGCGTTGACGCAGAATATGGGTTAGCGATCGCACTCCATCATAGCCATTCGGACCAAACCAGCGGATCATAAAGATCGCCAAACTCAACCGGATAAAGTTTTCCGTAAAACATGCTTGCGGATGGTGTAGAAAAACTTGCTTTCGGAAATGAATCGCCTTTTTGTAGTCCCCCTCATCTATAGCCAGCCATGCTAAACCGAAGAGGATACTGGCATAACATCGGTTTCTCAAATACAGCAATTCTAGGGGGACAGACTGAAATGTTTTCTCGATCACCTGGCGAATATCCTGAGTCATCTTGGGGCGGTTTCTGGAGAAACTGTTAGGAAGCTGTCGATACCGGAGTAGCGGTTCTTTGACTACTGCAATGGGATAATGAAAAGCAATGCGAACCCACATATCCAGATCTGGTGCATAAGCTAAATTCCGGTCAAACATCCCGACAGTGTCAAAGCAACTACGACGAATCATGGTTGAACTGCCACTAGAAATCATGTCATTTTCCAGAATTTTATCCCATGCCTTGCCTTCTACATGGGAAGCAAAAATTCTGCCTGTGGGATTGTTTTGCTGATCGACTAAAAGCGTCCAAGTATATACCAAACCTACTTCTTGCCGATCATCCAAACAACGTACTTGCTTTTCTAACTTAGTTGGTTCCCACAAATCGTCAGCATCTAGGAATGCTATATACTCCCCTTGAGCATGGACAATGCCTGTGTTGCGTGCTGCCGACACACGCTGGTTTTCTTGCGAAATCAGTTTCACTCTCGGGTCTGTTACCTGATTTCCCCATTCGACAATGTGATCCGAACTGCCATCGTTAACAATCAACACTTCAAAATCAGTGAAAGTTTGCTTGAGAACACTCTCCAGAGTTTCTGGCAAGTAAGCCATAGCATTGTAGGCTGGAATGACAACGGAAACTTTTGGCATATTTGAACTCCTTCAAGGTAAACAATTTGTAACAGTTACATTCCACAGTTAGTATAGTTCCTAATTACCTTTGAAATAATCATCTGAGCATTTTTCTAGTCCATCAATAAATAATGCTGCTCATTACTAATTACGAATTAGTAATGAGCTTGCTGATTCACACCTTCTGCCTCAAGAGAAAGTCTCGCAGTTGCTTGCCGATCGCCTCAGGCGAGAAGTACTCCTCTATTCGATGACGCGCATTTCTACCCAATTCCCGCCCCCAAGCTTCATCATCCAGAACACGACCGAGTGCTAACGCCAGTGCTGTTGCATCCTCCCTGGGTATGACAATTCCACCGGAAACCTCGCCGCCTTCAAGAATGTCTGGCACACCCGGAGCATCGGTGGCTACTACGGGTAGACCGCAAGCCATTGCTTCCAGGGGTGCTATGGGAAAGCCTTCTTGTCGAGATGAAAGGGTATAAACGTCAGCAGCTGAGAGGTAACGCCGAATCACGGCGCGATCGTTCACAAATTCGTCTCGCCACATCACGCCCCGCAACTGCATTTTAGCAATGCACTCACGGAGTTTGTCGGCATCAGAACCTGTCCCCACAAGCAAGAGCCGCAGGTCTTGCTCAGGGCGCTCCCGGCAGATTTGCTCCCAAGCAGCTACGAGGATATCTAGCCCCTTGCGATGAAAATCAATCCGCCCATGACACACCGCCACCCGTGCATCAAGAGGAATGCCGAGATCCGCCCGTGCCTCGTTGCGGTCTACAGCACTCCAGATCGCCGTATCCATGGGATCGAAAATACGAGCTATCTTGGCATCCGCTACTTTATAACTAGTACGAACCCGCTCAATCTCTTTTTGCGTAGAGATAATCACGCCTGTACATCGCTGAAATGCCAATCGTCGCAGGGGGTATTCGAGAAAGCTGTGCATCTCGTCACCCCCTTGAAAAGTAGCGAACACTGGCAGACCGATCAATTTCCCTAACATCACACAAGCATCAAAGCGAGCGTACTCATACTCTTGGCATAAAATTGCCTCGCAACCCTCGCGTCGCATCTCCTGGGCAAGTAAACCTAGTGGCGTAGACATGTAAGTCCCGACACTTTGAGCTAGATTCTTCAATTTTGTGAGTAGGGAACGACGGCTAACATTAGAGTCTTCAATGTCTCTGAAGGTTTTTCCTTCGGGCACGCCGTAAAGGCTAAGTGCCTTCTGTCGAACGGCACGGTAGGCAAGATAGCTTTTAGAAGCAGGTAAAACGCAAATTGTGATCCCAGTAGGCAGATGAGTGAAGCGTGAAATCTCAGTAAAACGGGCGGAAATACAGAACAGCACAGTTCTGACACCAACCTGTTTCAAAGCATTGATGTAGCCAAACATCCAGCTACCGATAAACTCATTACAATAAGTCTCGAATGAAATATTTATATGATCTAAAAAATCATCGATTAGGTCTATACAATGCAGTAATGCGATCGTTGGTTCTCGAGTGGTAGTGGCGACTGGTTTGTGTCTAGCCACTTCATGCTGCTCTGTACTTTGATATTCCAACATAGTTTAGTGAAATGAGTATAGCGCGAAAACGAAAGATATCTACTTGCGACAAATGGAACGCTTAGCATTTTTGCGTTATCAGAAATTTACCAAAAAATTAGCTAATTTCCCCAAAAAAGCTAGTATCTCAGGATACTACTTATACAGATTAAGTAGATTTTTCCACATTGGAACTACGAATATAATTGAATTGTGTAAGATTTGAAATGCGTCGCCGCACAGAGTAAGCTAGTTCTAGCACTTTGCTGTAGCCATCAGTTCCAAATAATTGCAGTGCTGCGATCGCCAACCTGAGGCGCATGTACTCGCGAGAGGATCTGAGCTTGGGGTAGTGGGCTATAGCTTCCTGACAAAAATGAATTGCCTGCTGGAAATCTTTATCAGTAGTTTGCAAAGCTTTCCAAGCTAAGCAGATATTTGTATAACCATAGCTGTGTGACTTCAAATAGAGTAGTTCCGCTGGTGCAGAGTTGAATGCTTTCTCTATAACAAAACTACAAGATTGTTCCAGCACTTGAAAGTTTTTTGACAAACTATTGGGAACTTGCCGATAGTAATAGAGACATTCTTTCAGTACAGCAAAAAGATAATGGCGGGAGATGCGAATCCACATATCCCAATCTTCAACAAAGTGTAGATTTGGCTCAAATCCTCCTACCTTTTCAAAACAACAGCGACGAACCATAACCGAAGAGCAAGCGATCTGATTCCATTCCACAAGTTGCTTCCATACGTCTCCCTCTGCATCAGAGGGGATCACTCTACCTGTGGGCTTACCTTGACAATCAATTAACACCATCCAAGTATGCACCAAGCCTACTTCCGGATGATCGTCCAAACAACGTACTTGCTTTTCTAATTTAGTAGGTTCCCATAAATCGTCAGCGTCCAAAAATGCTATATAATTAGCTTGAGCATGGGCAATACCTGTGTTACGAGCTACAGACACACCCTGGTTTTCTTGTGAAATCAATTTCACTCGCGGGTCTACTAACCCAGAAGCCCATTGCACAATATCGTCGGAACTACCATCATTAATAATTAATACTTCAAAGTCAGTAAAGGTTTGCTGTAGGACACTCTCCAGGGTTTCTGGGAGATACTTCATGGAATTGTACGCTGGAATAATAACAGAACATGACGGCATATTTTGAATTTCTATAAATATTGACTGGTGGATCGATTCAACTTTATTAAAAGCGAAAAAGCTAATCCCTGTTAGGGTATATTAACAGTTGCTAGTTCTGAAGCAAGATCAAACGAGTTGGCAATACTCGGCATGGCATTGTTCATGCGAATCACTTTAGCAGGGTTGCCCACAACCACAGCCCATGCCGGAACATCTTTCACAACAACCGAACCAGCGCCAATCACAGCATTATCCCCAACTGTAATCGGTCCAACAATGACTACATTAGAACCTATTTCAACATTGTTTCCAATCTGAGGTGAAACAGTGTATGAACCGTTTGCCAGTTTTTTATTACCAATAGTTGTGCAATGTCTGAGGGTACAATTTGCACCGATTATAGTTTCGTGATTTACCACTAAACCAACACCATGAAGCAGTTTAAGGTTTGGTCCTACCTTGGTATCCCACGGCAACTCAACACCTAGTATCCACTCTATTATGAGTGCGTAGAAGCTGCGAAAGAAACTAGAGAACACAGAAAAAGGTGCAGGCAAACTTCCTAAGATTTGCGCTGACCGAAACATCAGTAATATGAAACGAGACTTTGAGTTCCCTTCTTTATTTGCTGACCAATCTTGCAATATGTAATTAATGAAGTTACTCATTTTGTCTTATCAATCCTTCAGTTCATTTTCTGGAATTTGTAAGTTAAAAAGAACTTCCCTGCGTACCTTTGTAAAGGGTTAGTAATTCTTTATCCGTCAGAACTTGTTCACTCTTTTTTCCCATAAAGTAATATGACGATGCTGAGTCGAATGTACCAGCTTTATCAATTAGGTAGTAGTCAAAATACTTCAACCAAAATGCTGTAATTCTGGCAAAAGCCTTGACCAATCCTCTGGAGAGAGGTGACTTGACGAAACTTAAAAGAAAGTATTGATATGACCAGGCTAATGCCATTCCTGGTCCACATGACGCCCCGCTACAGATTTCCTCAAACTTCCTGAACAACCGCCGATGCCCTAAGTGGGTAAAGCGAGTAAAATCATATTTTCCTAAATGTACTTGTTGTATAAATGGACTTTCTGCATAAATCAAGCCACTAGGTTTGAGTACTCGATAAATCTCTGACACACAAAGGGATGGATCTACAACATGCTCAAGGACAGCTTGGATGATTACCGCATCAAATGAACTATCGGCAAAAGGAATATTGTGGGCGTCAAATATTACTGATACTCGGGGTCCAAAAGCTACATCGCTCTCGATCAGTTCCAGTGCAGGATGTGACAGCAGATCTTCCATACCTTCACCCACCACACTACCACCAATTATCAGAACTTTCGGATTTTCATTTTGCTGTAAGAGAAGTTCTGTGAATTTTTTATAATTCGTCTTTGCCTTGAGATTGGTAATGATGGTCGGGATCAAATTTACCAGTAATCTTTCTACTTGAGATTTCGGTTTAAGAGCCTTATTTTCGTTATCTAAAAAGTCACTGAGCGAGAAAACGCTCTTGCATTCATCGATTAAAATAGGAATGCCATCAACGATCGGAAAACAAGTCTGGCAATCGAATTTTGTGCATTTAAATTGCTCGTTAGCTAATTCTAGCTTAGATATGCAAATTGGACAGCGAAGCTGCTCTTGAGTACTTGCTGCTAATTGAGTTTTGTAATTCGTTTTCAGTTCAGTAGTCATAAATAAATTTCCTTTGTGTTCTTTTTGCAGGCGGCACATCGTTCCAGTTCCAGCCAGCGATCGCCAAGGCAGTGAAGAAGTAGAAAAACAGAGTTGTATGACTCCAGATGTTGTCAGTAATCATTCCTGCCAGCATAGAGAACATCACAGCTAACAGGATAAAACATAAGTTGCCTTGTGCACTTTTAGAACCCGCCCACCGGATTAACTGGATCAGACGTATACCTATAGCAACGAAAAAGCCAATATAAGTCCCAAACCCCACAATTCCTCCTTCTACCAAAGCCCTGACGTAATCATTGTGAGGAAGATAACTATTACCACCTGCTTGGATACTCAACCCCAAACCATAACCAAAGATCGGATACTGGGGGAAAACAGTGGTCAGGAGTAAATTCCATTGAGAAAGCCGCCAGTTAAAGCTATTGCCGTCTCCAGTTGACAGGAGAATTGCCCGCGATAAGTCCATTTGCGGGTTTAGAAGCGGTGTGTTAGCAAGGGAACCAAGGCGTTGTTGTCCAAACTCTGAATTGGCAAACAGCCCGATGATGACAGCAAAAAATAACACCCCACCGATCAGGTTGACTAACTTTAATCTAGGGGCAACAACAACCACAACAAAAGTACCAAGCATCGTCAAGCCTGTTAGAGCCTTGGTACTTACAAAGCAAAATGCCAGTAAGCCCAGCATCAGCAACCACTGCAAGCGGTGCTTGGAGTTACCTAGCTTCCAACAGGTAAGAGAGATAAACATCAACAGCAACGTTGCGAAGCCATTAGGGTGACCAGTAGTCCCCCTGATTCGAGATGGTCCTTCAACTGGCATTCCGCCGGCTTCGCTGCTACCATCTACCAACCAGAAAGGTAACAGAGAAGGCACAAACATCTGCATCAGCGCTACGGTAACCGGGATAACCAGAGCCAAATACATCCTCAAGATCAGCTTCTGGGGAGAGATTCGATCCTTCAGTTGCATCACCAGCAAGTAGACCATCAGCCAACTAAATAGACGTATCCACTCACGGATACTTTCTGGCAAAAACCCCCCATATAGCCCCAACCCTCCCAGAGGTAGGAGTATTACCCACAAACCCTGTAACATGACCCAGCCAGCAAAGAACCACCAAAAACTATCGGTATGGACTCGCCGACCGCGAAATAGCATCACGATTACGTAAAGTAAGGTCAGAGCATCTAGCCCCAAGGCATACGCAGCTGGTATTTGCTGAGCAGAGAATGGATCGAGACAAGTACGTACAACCAATAAACCCAGTACGGATTGCTCAAAATAGGTAAAGAAGCAGACAACTGCCGCCACTGCGACTACACCTAACCACAGATAACGGGGTTCCACACCTGCGTAAAATCCTGCGACTACACCAATCCCTACGCCTGCCAACCCAACCAAGAGTGCCAAAAGCGAGGAACGACTTGAGGGTTGATTATTCAACATCTTTACCTAGACCTCATTGTGTTCTGGGAATTCTTGGCGGGACTTGCTAGGAGCAGTTAATCGCTTCACGGATGGGTAACTCTTAACAGGATAGCGGTAATACTGTTCTGTTGAACTTGTCATTCCATTGACCACGACTCCCAACATTGGGATGCGATTTTGTGTTAATTCTGATACTGCTCTTGATAGTACTTCTTTGAGCGTGAAGCCTGGACGTGTAACCAGCATCACTCCGTCACTATGGCGACTCAAGCTCGCGGCATCTGCAGAAGCACTGACAGGAGGCGTATCTATAATAACTAAATCGTATTCTTGGGAAGCGAGTTCCAATAGAGACTTCATCGCCACTGACTCTAGTAACTGCGAGGGGCGTCCGCGCAGGTCACCACAAGTCAACACATCGAGGTTGTCAATATTTGTTGGCTGCACTGCTTGCTGCAGAGATTTTTCTCCGTTAATCACATCCGAGATCCCCGGCTGGGGAGTTAAGTTGAACAGCGTGTGCTGCACAGGTCTTCGCAAATCGGCATCAATGATCAATGTTCGCCAAGACAACATCGCTGAAACAGCGGCTAGGTGCGAGGCTACTACCGACTTACCCTCTCCGGAGATGCTACTACTAACAACAATTACTCGCAACTGCTCCGGACTACGAAACTCCAAGGTTTTAAAGAGCATGCGGTAAGGCTCAAGCAAGCCAACATCATCTAAGAATTGTTCGGCTGGCTCAAGAATCAGCGTTTTAGCAGGTAAACGAGGTAAGACTCCTAGCAATGGTAGGTTCAGCAGTTCCTCTGCTTCGGAAGGATCGCGCAGTGTATTATCCATGATTTCCAGCAGTAGCACAACGCCGATGGCTAAGACAGCTCCAAAGACGGTAGCAATAGCCAGCACAGCTTTGTGCTTGGGCGAAGTGGGTAGAGTTGGTGCTTGAGCCGCTTCGATAATTTGGATATTGCCAACCAGTTGGGCTTCAGCAACACGTGCTTCTTCAAGTTTGCTTTGTAGCAACTTTAAAGATGCCGCCGCCTCTTGCCGTTGACGGACTAGGGCAGTCAGGGGTTGTTGTTTAAGTGGTAGATCTTCTAAGCGTGCCTGGAGTTGAGCGCGATTAGCCTGTACAACTTTGAGACTTTTTTCTACTGCCGAGCGCTCAATATCATTGCTGATCAGTTTGGAGGTAAGGTCTTGACTAATCTGATCCCCTGCTACAGTAGCAGGGGCGATAACGTGATTTCCCGGCGAGACGCGATTAAGTTGCTCCTTGTACAATTTGCTCAGAGAGTCCCGCTGAGCAATCCACTCTTGGACAACAGGATGATCTTCTGTCAACTTAGTCCGAGCTTCAACTAGCTTCGTTTCCGCTTCTGTCAACTTATCTCGTAACGCCTTGAGTTGTGCATCTTGACCACCACGTACAGTTGCGTAGGCACTATTGAGTGCTTTAGCATCGGTCACTTGCCGCAACGATGTGTCCCGCGACTTTGCCTCTTGGAGTTGAGTTGTGAGAGTACGCTCCTGATTTTCCAAGTTCGCTATACTATCAACTAAACTTTTGGTTTGGTCGTCAACAGAAACAATGCCGCTGCTTCGTCTATATCTGTTTTCAGCTTTTTCTGCGTCCTCCAGCCTGTATCTGGCTAATGGGACCTCTTTGCTCAAAAATTCCACCACGCTGGCAGCCTCTTTGCGGATGACTTCAGTACTATCCTCAACCATTGCTAGGGAAACGGCATTGACCAGCTTGGTAGCGAGTATTGGGTTTTTGTCTTGATAGCTCACCTCAAGAATGTTCGTAGCCGGAACAATTTTTACTTTCAAGCCACTACTAAGCTCTTCAATTTTTTTCTTGATCTGGGTTGTAGTCAAATTCGCGTTGGGAAAAGCTTTCTTCACAGCTCTTTGGAGAACACGTTGGGACTTGATTAATTCTGCTTCGTCAGCCAGTGGGTTAGAACCCCCTGGTGTACTCGATCGACCTTGGGAGAGTTCGCGACCAAAGTCGGAAACGCTCACCTTTTGATCGTCTAGTATCAGTCTTGCGGATGTGTCGTACAGACGTGGGGTAACCTCAAGGTAGGCGATCGCCCCACATATGACAGCAGAGAACGTAGCTAGGGCGGGCAAACCTCGTCGTTTTAAGACCGCTAGTAAGGTAACAACGCCTTTTTCCATTACATATACCCTGTTTTATGTGTCATTCTTCATGAGTCATGACATGTGGACAAATAACTAATGACCACAATACGCTGCCTATTTTTTGCCGAACACCCCAGCAAGTCCCCGAGCGGTAGGCTCGGAGTTCCCTACTGACTCAGACGAATGCAAAAGTGTTGTATAGAGTTTCAAGGTTTCATTCGTAATGTGCTCCCAGCTATAGTTTAGCTGGATATACCTTTGTGCATTCTTCGCCATCGCCGCTATTTCTTCACGGTGATTAATCGCCCAATTTAGGGAACGAATACAAGAGTCGCAGTTTCCCGCCTCAAAAAGCGTTCCCCGACTTCCACCAATTAATTGCTGGTGAGGTGGAATGTCACTTGCCAACACTGGTATACCTTCTCCCATTGCCTCTAACATCGCCAAAGGTAATCCTTCCAAATCAGAAGGAAGGACAAACAACCCTGCTCCCCGAACAATCTCCCATAGACGAGATCCGCGAAGTTCGCCTGCAAATACGATATCTGGATTGTTTGCAACTTTTTCTAATAACTGTGAGGTAAACGATTTAGTATCACTAACTCCTCCTGCCAGAACAAGTTTCCATCCAGGGGGCTTTAGAGCACTGAAGGCTTCGACGAGCAAGTCGGGACGCTTTTCGGGTACCAGTCTGCCTAAAAACAGAATATAGCGATCGTGGTTCAGACCTAGCTGGGTGGCGTAACCAAAATTTGGGTCAGACTCGCCGTAGCTGGCTGGAGCGTTGGGGATGTAAATTGTCTTCCTACCATATGTTTGCCAAAAGTAGGTTTGGAGCGCATCTGATACGACAATTAATCCGTGGGCGAAACGTGCTGCCGCCTTCTCTCCCATTTGAATGACGCGAGTAGAGAAGCCGCCCCACTTTGCACGTTGCCAATCTAAACCCTGACAGGTAACTACTACCTTTGTAGACGTGGCAATTCTGGGTAAACAAGTAAATAGAGATGGACCCAGAGCATGGAAATGAACAATATCGTATTTTTTTAGAGAGGCCACCATTGCCCCAATCGCTGAGGTCGAAAACGCATCTGCCCCTCTGATCGGCAAGCCGGGTAGGGATATCACTTTGACGCCTTGAAAGTTATAACTTTCACCCCAGGAACACTCAGTGTAAGAGGAGCGGGCATATAAATCCACGCTGTTACCTTTCGCTACCATGCGGGGATAAACCTCAGCACAGTAATGCTCGATACCACCCTGTTTGGGTGGAAGACCTTTTGCACCAATCACAGCGATTTTCATTACTTTCTAGTTTTGCTCCTCTGTTGGGTTAATACGGTCAGATGGTAGCTCCGGAAAGCGAGCGTTGCTCCCAGCGTTTCCACATTTGGCTATAGACTTCATTAACAACAATCCGTGCAGCATAAGGCTTAGCGGAGCGCACACACGATGCTATTGGATAATTTTCTTTCTGTGCCACGACCTTGCGCAAGCCGTCTGCTATACCAATTGGGGTACGTTCTTCACAAACAATTCCAGTGTCAGGACTCAGCAGGTGTGGGGTTTCACCAGATCTAGTTGTGACCACTGGCGTTCCGCAGGCAAGAGCCTCAAGAACGACGAAAGGTAGACCTTCAAAAGCACTGGTCAAAACCAAAGCGTTGCAGACACGGTGTAAATCAGCAAGTTCCGCTTGCCGCAGCGCCCCAAGCATTGTCACCCGCTCAACCAGCCCCAACTGAGCAATTTCCGAACGCACTTGATTGGCTAACTCGCCATCTCCTGCGATCAACAAGTGAATATTAGGCTCATTTAAAGCGGCGAACGCATGCACCAGCAGCATCGGATCCTTTTGGGGATGCAGGCGACCAGCAAACAGAAGAAAGCGTGTATCCTCATTAAGATTTAGCTTCAGCGCTAGGTTGCGCCTTTGGCGATCGCGTTCTTCAATAGATAACGGATAACAAATGTCCTCGTCAAAGGTGTTTTTCAGGAAAGCGATCCGGTCTCGGACTTCGGGATAACGCTCGCGGTAGAGTTCTAACGAATTGGTGTTACACGAGAAAATTTGGTTAAATTGTCTCACTAACAACCCTTCAAGCGCAAAATATGCTCCGGGAAATCGCCGCCAGAGAATCGCATTTTGATCGTCCGCAGATGTCATCTGCTTCTGAATATCATTCTGAATAAACAGCGTTTTGTCTCCCGGCCAATTCAGGGTTGCTATGGTTGGTTCCAGTCTATAAAAGTGCATGAAGTCTGAGGCAAAGCAACGTCCCATTAGAGCAGCCGTATACTTGATGGTTGTAGGTATCAAACTTCTGAAATTATCATTTTGCAATCTAAATAAAGGCAGAAAACTAATTTCTCTACCCGCAAATTCTGCTTTTTGCCATCTACCTACAGGTTGACTTACATCGTTTCCCGTTCCGACAAGCCGGACCTCAAACTCGCTTGGAGCATATTTGATAAAGGTGTTTATGAGTGTCTGAATTCCTCCGATCGTGGTGTGCCAAGGATTAAACTGGTAAAAAATAGTCACTACAGGCTTACGCATAACAAATTATCTATGGCACTAATTCCGTAAAATCACGGTGTTGATTTTCAATTTTTGAATACACTTCAGCAAAAAATGTTTGTTACGTCCTCCTCAAAAGTAAATAAACTTCATACTATCTGCATTCTGCCGTTAGTAATATTCTAAAAATAGAAATAGTAAAAAATTATCAACACACTTTTACGTACTTTTAGTAAAAGTGTATATTATTTAACATGCACCTAGAAAGATTTCTACTTTCAAAAAGACACACTGGAAGATATGCTATTTCTACATAGAAGTTTAATTACACTTTTCAAATCTTAGTATCTATAAGACTTAAATATATGTAGTTTCATGAAAAATTTACAAAAAAAACATATACTCCTGTAGGATTTTTGTCGTAAAAATCATGGATGTATGCTAATTTGCGTGGCTTTTGTTCTATTTGATACTGTATATTCATCAGAACAGCACAACAATTTCACAATTACTTAATAATTGCCAAATGTACAGTAGCTGGCTTGATGATACTAGCGTATAAATACTACAAGCGCGGTTTCACTGTCGTCTGCACGTCGTGAGTGCGGGAATTGTGGGTAATAAGCCTCGGACAAAATATTATCTGACTGTAAGCTCTCACCGTTGGATGCTGTAAGTACAGTTAGGTGTCAACATAGTAGTCGCCTGAAGTCGGGTTTCGCGACTTCAGGCGACTGGCATCATTGGACTGCCCCATTCCCACTTAATTGTGTAGTGCTACTTAGATTTAGCTTCCAAACTTTCTAAACGGCTTCTAAGTTCCTGGTTTTGTTGTTTGATTTGGTCTAGTTCCGAACGTAACTCAAGAAGTGCACTTTCTGGACCAATATTCTTTTGCAATTTGGTAATCTCTTCTTCGATGTAGCAACGTATACGCCCATCAAGTATGCGGTCAGCCATAGCTTGCAAAATACCGATCGCCTTAGGAGTTTCCATTTGTCCTAGAGCTGTAACCACGGCTACTTGCGTTAAAAAGAACGTTTCTTGAGAAATTTCTGCTAATCGCTCTAAAATTCGTGACAAATTTGTAGCACTTTGACCAACAGAAATTTTACCTAGAGCGCGAATTGCAGCTAACCGCAAGGGTTGTGGTACACCCAGTTTGGTGTACTCCATGACCAGATTTAAAGCAGCTTCGTTCGTTTTAAGTTCGGCTAAACCGGCGATCGCTCCACTCCTGACCACTTCATTCCAACCCGCACGAGATGATAAAACGGATTGCAGCAGATTGAGTACCTGTTCTGACTGAGTTTTATCTTCCCCTGTAGCAGTAATTGCCCCAATAGCATGAGCCGCCGCTGCTTCTACATAGTAGCTGGGATCGCCCTTGGACAACAGTTCTCGCACAGCCTGGTAGCAATCATTCGTTTTAATTTTAGCCAGTTCATCCACCACAGCTCGCCGTGTATAAGCGTGTTGATCTTGTAACCCAGCAACTAATCCGTCAAAAGCTTGATCTAACTTGATTTCTCCTAGTTGTTTAGCCACCTCAGCACGCACACCCCAGCAAGGGTCTTGAAGCCCGGCTACAGACAGCGCCTTCACCGCCTCTAGCCCTCCTTTTTTTGCCAAAGCTTCTGCTGCATAGATGCGGGAAATGGGATCGGGGTCAAATTCCAGTTGCGCTTTTAACTCTGGGACTGGGTACTCCAAAGTTACTGTTTTTAAGTAATTATTCCCCACATCAAAGCTGATAAACTGCGGCTTTTCTTCTAGTGGGAAGTAAAAGCTTTGTTCCCTTTCATGAACCCGCACCTTAAAGATTTTGGATTGGGAATCACCCCCGTACAGACGTTCCGCCGGAACGTCTCTTCCTGATTCCTGAACGTACAGACGTTCCGCCGGAACGTCTCTTTCTGATTCCTGAACGTACCCAAAACCGATGGGAATTTTCAGGTCAAACAAGTTGCTACTGCTAGCATTACGAGCTGCACTTGCTTGGGTTTGAGTCACTGTCACTTTTGCAAGCTTGCTATCCCCATCCCAAGAATAAGCTACTTTAAAATCAGGATGACCACCGCGATAAACGTACTGGTCGAAGAGGAACAAAAGATTACGCCCTGTAGCCTTTTCAATCGCCCGTAGCAAATCTACTGTTTCTACAGTTTTGTGGGCATTATCCCGCACAAATGTTTGGATTGCCTTCCAAAATAGCTCTTCGCCCAATTCCGCCTGAATCATGTGATAAACACAAGAACCCTTTTCGTAGATATGGCGGTCATAAAGTTCGATCGCTTCCCGATAGATGTGGGTCACCATCGGACGGCGGTAGCGACTGCTATCTTCAGCTAAATAACTACGAGCTTCCAGTAATCGATAGTATGCTGCTTGTTCGACACCATATTCATGTTCTGTCCAGATCACCTCGGAGTAGGAAGCCATCCCTTCCTTAATCCAAGCATGGGACCAATGCTTAATCACCACCAAATCACCAAACCACTGGTGCGCCAATTCATGGACAACTAAGCTTTCGGTATTGTAGTTATCTAATGCTGCTCTCTCATCCAGTAAACATCTATCAGTTAACAGGGTTGTGGAAGTGTTTTCCATCCCACCAAAGATGAAGTCATCAACGCAGACTTGAGCGTATTTGGGGAAAGCATAAGGATAACCGTACTTTTCGCTCAAAAACTCAATCATTTCGGGAGTTTTACCCATGCTACGTTTAGCATCTTCCTCCCGTCCTTTTTCTACGTAATAGGTTACGGGTTTGTCGTTCCAACGATCCCGAATTTCCGCAAACTCACTTACAGCCAGAGTCATCAAGTAGGTAGGATGAACTTGAGAAAGCGACCAGTGGTAGATTTTTTCATCGCCGTCTTCTTGTGTTGCAATCAGTTCGCCGTTGGAAATAGCAATCAGGTGTTTAGGTACTCGGACACGAATTTCAGAAGTAGAAAGTTGTCCTGGGTAGTCGAAGCAAGGAAACCAAAAGCGAGAGTCTTCGTCTTCTCCCTGAGTCCAGACTTGGATCGGCTTATTGGGGTAGTGTTTGTCTGGTTGAATAAAGTAGATACCGCGTTGAGGTTTTTCTACCCAGTAGGCGATCGCGAGCACAAGCCGCTGATTTACCTGTGTCGGCTGCTTAAGTTGAACAGACAATTGTTCCCCGTCGTAGTCAAAATTCTGCGGCACCTCATCCACTTCGACAGATTGAATGTTCAAGTTGACAGCATCCAAAATCAGACGATCAATACCGTCGCTGATTGGTGTCAGAGTGATGCTGCATTTGCCGTAGTAACTTTGGTTAGGTAGATCTAGGTTGAGGTCTAGAAAAATATGTTCTACCTGTCCAGGGCGATCGGGGTTGTAGTGTGGTCTTGCGCCTGGGAACTCAAAAGATTTGTGTAGGTGATTTTCTGTATCAAAATAATACTGCAACATTGATGCTTACTGACCTTTTAATCCTGATAACTCTAGCTGAATTTCTTTAAAAAACAGCGACCGAAGCGAGTATTTTCCCAATCAACCCTGAGGTTCCCTGATATTTTGTACCCAATTTTTATTGGGTTAAGGGTGTCTTAGTACTTTATTGGTTCTGATTGGGTGAAAATACTGCTGAGAATTTATATAGCTTAGGATAGCTTGATACTGTTATTTTAATTAATTTTTTTCTGTAAATAACATCACTATTTGCGGATTCAGTCTTTATACTTTTGAAGTAATTCTTAGTGCAATTTCCAACCTACTGTATGTAGGGATACTAATGCTATCAGTAAATACCGCTTATCAGAGGGAACAGGGAACAGTGCATCCCACGGATGTGCGCCGTGGGATTGAAAAAAAAGGACAAGGCATCTTTTCGCGGGAAGCTTCCCCCGAAAAATGCCGCGCCGTATATATGAGCCGAAGCGCGTCTCGA